>JACIXC010000005.1 GCA_014360655.1 Actinomycetota bacterium
GCTCAACGAGATCCTTTGCAGATGGAATTACGTGTACAATTACGTGAGACCACACCAGAGCCTGGGTTATCTCACCCCCATGGAGTTCCTGAAGGCGTGGATGGAGGAGAGCAAGGATAGGGATGATGTGTTCACCATGTAGTGAACCAGCACACCGGCTTACCGGCCATCGCGAAAAGTGTTAAGATGTAGCGCGACCGGGCCAGTGAACGGAACATGCTCGAAAGGGAGCGACGCATGCCATGAAGGAAAGGTTGTTCGCCGCCGTCGCGGGGTCGAGGACCGGGCTTCTCTTCTCCGAGTCCTGGTATCTCCACTGGCTGGGAGGCATACCCGTCTGGCTGCGCACGGTGATCATATCCATGATCCCGGTCATCGAGCTGAGGGGCGCCATCCCCGCCGCGAAGTACTGGGGCGCCGGCCTGGGCACCACGTTTCTCTGGTCGCTTCTCGGGAACATGCTCCCCATCCCCTTCATCCTGCTTCTCCTGGGGCCGATATCCGACTGGCTGCGCCGCCGCTCCCCCGTCATGGACCGCTTCTTCTCCTGGCTCTTCGCCCGCACCAGGAGGAAGCACGGCAGATCCTTCGCAAGGTGGCGGGATGCCGCGCTCTGCCTCTTCGTCGCCATCCCCCTGCCGGGAACCGGAGCCTGGACGGGCGCGCTGGCCGCCTTCGTCTTCGATGTCCCCTTCAGCCATGCCCTCCCGGCCATCTTCCTGGGCGTGCTCATCGCCGCCACCGTGGTCACGCTGGTGGTCTATTTCGTCTCCACCGTGCCCTTGTGGGTGACCATGGTCTCCGCGGCGGCCATGCTGCTGCTGCTTCTCGCCTTCTGGTGGGCCTCGCGCCGCGAGGAGGGAGGCGAGGAAAGGCCGGATCCCGTGGAGGGGGAAACACCCTGACGTACGGGTTTGCGCCCGGCGTGACAACCCCGGCAAAAGGCGGCCGCCCCACACCCGCGGCACCGGAGGGTTTATAGATACCTCCCCTCGGGGTAATAATTATATGAGGGAGCTTGCGTCGCTGAACGGGTAATGAAAACCTTTTCTTGCGAAGGAGGGATCGTCCATGGCTAACCGGAAGATGACCAGGAGCGAGGCGGGGCGCAAGGGGGGAAAGTCCACCCTCAAGAAGTACGGGACGGAATTCTACCAGAAGATCGGCCAGAAAGGCGGGCGCAAGGGAGGGCAGACGACCAAGCAAAGATACGGTACCAAATTCTACCAGGAAATCGGCCGCAAGGGCGGGCTGAAATAAGGTCGGCGCCGCACCTCCACGCCATTCCCGCCCATGCAGCCCGCAGGACGATGAACGCGGCATCCGGTCACGGCGCGCGGCGGTGGTGCCGCGGGGAGAAGCGAAAGGTGCGGGAAGGCCGCCCGCTCCAGGTCAAAGTCGTCGCCGTTTCGTTTTCCCAGCAGGAGTCCTTCAAAGCAGGCAATTTGCTTACTATGCTATAATGGGTTGCGAAAAACGACCGTAACGCCCTTCACGACAACCGGCCGCCAACCGCAAGGGTCCCGCCCGGAAAAGGAGGTCGACTTGCTGAGCAGCGTGGACGTTCATAACCACCTCCAGATGGCGAACATACCCCACGAATTGTGCAGGATGCCGGAGCCGGCGCGCACCGCGAGCCGGGCGGCGGCGGTACTGGGGCTCGAGCCCCACCAGATCGTGAAGTCGGTGCTTTTTTTCGCCGACGGCAACCCGGTCATGGTGATGATCCCAGGCGACCGCATGGTGGACTACGCGAAGCTCAAGGCGGAGCTCAAGGTCTCGCGCCTGCGCCTCCTCAACGCCGACGAGGTGCGCACGCTCACCGGTTACCTCATCGGCTGCACGCCACCGGTGGCCCTCAAGACGGAGATGCCGAGGTATATCGATATCCATGCCCTGCGCGAAGACGTGGTCTACACGGGCGGCGGCGAGCCGGAGATGGTCCTGAAAATAAGGTCCTACGACCTTGTCCGGGCCGCGGACGCCGACGTCGTGGACGTCGTCCGCTGACACCGGAGGAAACCACTTGGCCATCGCGGAATCCCTCTTCACGGTGCTCCTCGGTTTTGCCTCGGGCTTCGCCTCCGGCGCCTTCGGGATCGGCGGCGGCGCCATATCCACCCCCGCCATAAGACTCCTCCTCATGCAATCATCCGATATCGCGCTCGGTACGCCCCTGCCCGTGGTCATCCCCTCCGCCGTGGTGGGAGGCTTCAACTACTGGCGGGCGGGCAAGATCATCCCGCGCGTGGTGGGCTATTGCGCCGTGTTCGGCCTTCTTGGTACGGCGCTGGGCTCCCTTCTCACCTCCCTTTTCGACACCCGCTACATCATGATCATAACCTCGCTGCTCATCCTCTACCTGGCCGAACGCACCTTCGCATCCGCCCTGGGCAGGGACCCCTACGCGGGCGGAGACCGGCGCGGGGAACGTTGTCACCGCCCCGCCTGGATGCTGAGCCTCATCGGCTTCTGCGCCGGCTTCTTCTCCGGCTTCCTGGGGCTGGGGGGCGGCATCATACTCGTCCCTGCCTTCTTCTTCCTCCTCCGCCTCGAGGTCAAGGAGTGCCTGGGCAACTCCCTTGCCGTCATAGCCATCCTGGCCGTCCCCGGCAGCATCATCCACTCCTTCTTGGGGCACGTGGACTGGACCATAGCGCTGGCCATGGCGCTGGGCGTCATGCCGGGCTCCTACGTGGGTTCCTTCTTCACCCTGCGCGCGCGCGACCGCCGCGTCCTCGCCCTCTTCGCCGTCTTCCTGGCCGCCGTCGGTATAATATTCTTGTTGAAGGAAGTAAGCGGACTGGCATGAAAGACGCCGCAGTGAGTAAAGGAAGTCGTCTTGATGCGAAACCTCGAGCGCAGGGATACCGGGGGGGATGTCGTCCCGGCTTCTCCCGCCTCCTTCAGGGCCTTCTGGCCGCTGTTGAGGGACAGCCATCTTTTCCGCAACCGCCGCGACTTCCTCGCCTTCATGGGCAGCCACAACGGTAGGATATTCCTCCTCTCCCTGCACGGCCACCCCGCCTCGCCTTTCGTCCTTACCGGGAACTGGCGCTGCCGGTGCGACATCTCAGCCCTTTGGTACACGAGGGCGTGGGGGGAGGAGAGGAGGCGGCTGGTGCTGCATGCATGCGAGGCGTGCCTGGAGGAGGGCGCGGAGAGTTTTATCACCAGGCCCCTGTGCGAGGAGGAGGCGGAGGAGTTCTCCTCGTGGGGGTTCCGTACCCTCGCGCGCGTGGTCGTCCTCGAAAAGGAGCTGTGCGGCAGGCCGGAACCGCCCACCTGGTTGCGGGGGGTGCGCCTGCGGCGTTTCCGGCCCGGGGACCTCTCGCGGGTACTGCAGGTCGACGCCGAAGCCTTTGACGAATTCTGGAGCCTTGACCGACGCACGCTGCGCAACGTGGCCGAGTCCTGCCACAGCAACGTGTTCCTCGTCGCCGCGAAGGGTGACGAGACGTTGGGGTACGCCGTGGGAGGCGTCAACGGGCGCCTCGCTTACCTGCAAAGGCTTGGCGTGCACCCTTCCGAGCAGGGGAAGGGGGTGGGCGAGATGCTCTCCTCCGGCATGCTGTGCGCCTTCCGGGCCCTGGGTGCCGCCCTGGTTTCCGTCAACACGCAGGAGGACAACCAACGCGCCTTGTCCCTCTACCATAAACTGGGATTCAAGGAAACGGGGGATCGCAGGTATATCATGTGCCGCGACCGCCGGGGCGGCCCGAGGAGCGCGACATGAGGCGTCGCCTGTCCTCCTTGCCATCCCTCCTGCTCACAGCCGTTTTCCTCGCGTTTTCCCTTTTTCCATCCCTCTTTCCTTCCCGCGGCGCCGTGGCACAGGAGGCGACTGCGGCGGTCTCGGCGTACACGACGTCGTACGCCTACGCGGCGGGGGAGAAGGTCAACCTGGAAGTTGACATGAGCGTCCCGCTGGAGCTCCGTGACGAGGACCTGGTGGTGGAGCTGCTCGTCTACTCCACCGCCATCACCCGCTCCTACCTCGCCTCCTTCCGCGAGGAAACCCGCCGCTATCCCCTGTTCACGCGCAGGCTCGCCACCATCAAGCCCGAGAACGAGCTGGGGCACGGGTCATACGAGATAGAGCCCTCCTCGTGGGGGCTGAAGGCCGGCGTCTACCCTTACGAGGTGAGGCTGAGAAGGAAGGGGGAAACCATCGCTTCCGACCTTAATTTCCTCGTGATCATGAGCCGCGACGCCGGCTATCCCCTCAACCTCTCCCTCCTCTGGACACTGGACTTCCTCCCACCCCAGGACGCCCTGGGCAACACCCTTGACGGGGGGCTGGCCGCCGCCTGTTCCCCGTCGCAGCAGGCGCCGGGGTTCCTCTTCTCGCTCGTGAAGACCCTCGCAGACAGGCCCGCGCTGCGCAGCAGCTTCGTCATCCCGCCCTTCATCTACCAGCAGATGGAAACCATGGCCGGGAAACCCGACGCGGAAAAGGGGGAGGCGGGGAGGGGCGCGGAGTCGATACTCGCTTCCTTGCGGCGCCTGCTGGAAAGCGAGCAGGTGGACGTGGTGGGCACCACCTACTCCTTCTGCGACCTGGACCTGTTCAACTCGCTGGGCTGGGCGGGCGAGGTGGAGGAACAGATGGCACGGGGCATGGCGGACATGACGGAAAGCGGCATACAGCCCGCGGGTTTCGTATCCCCCGATTTTCGGCTCACGGATCCCCTCCTTCAGCTGATGGCGGGAAAAGGGGTGGCTTTCACTGTGGCCACGGAGGGGGCACTGCAGGCCAGCTCCGCGGGACGACAGCTCCTGGAGGGGACCTCCATCTCTCAACCGGTGCGTTTCGCGGCCTCCAACGGGCAGCAGATCACGGGTTTCGTCCGCGACACTGCCCTCTACGAATATCTCCGGACGAATCCGCCGGGCGATTCCCGCCACGTCATACAGACCATAGTGGCCGAGCTGGCGGTGTTGCAAAGGGAGAAGCCCTACGCCATCCGCTCCTGCGTCCTCGCCTTCCCCCCCTCATTCCTTCCCGACCGGGAATTCCTGGAAGGGTTCTACGGGGCGCTGGACGGGTGCCCCTGGCTGCAGACCCGCCGCCTCGAGGAATTGAGCCACGACCAGTTCCCCGTCGAGGGGGTGGTGGTGCAACCGCCGGAGTACACCGCTGACGGCTCCGAGTACGCGCTGCGCCTGGCCGCCATCCGCGACCAGGCGGCCGCGCTGTCACGGGCCATCGTGCCGGAAGATCACCCCCTGTCCCGCGAGCTCGCCCGCCTGGTGCTCCTGGGCATGCATCACCGCTTCAGCGACGGCGGCGACGTGAACGCGGCCACCAGCTTCCTCGCCAGCTTGGGCGACCTCATGCGGGGCGAGCTCTCCAAGATCTCCATCGGGCGCAAGCGCTCCGTCACCCTTTCCAGCACGGAGGGCAAGCTCAGCGTGGACGTCACCAGCAACCTGGACTTTCCCGTCCGCGCTACCCTCAGGCTGGAAAACGCCAGCCTCACCTTCCCGGAGGGCGCCAGGATGGAGGTACAGATCGAGCCGCGGGAAAACCGCTTCGTCACCTCCGTAAGCACCCCCCGCAAAGGCTCTTTCCTGGTGAAGATCGCGCTTGAGATCGACGGGCTGGTCATCGACGAGACCACCACCGCCGTAAACACCTCCATCATCAATACCCTCGCCATCATCCTCCTGATCTGCCTGACCGCGCTGGTCGCCCTCTCCCTTCTCGTGCGCCGGATTTCCCGCAGCATCAGGGGGGGTAAACACGCGAGAGGGAGGAACGCCAGGTGACCGAAACGGCCCCCGTACCCCGACGCGATGAGCCGGAGGCCTTCACCAGGGACGCCGCGATCATGGCCGTGGGGACCGCCATCAGCAGGATAACCGGCTTCCTGCGCTACGCCGCCCTCGCCTACGTGCTCGGACTGACCCTGAGATACGGGCGCACAAACCTGCCCAGCACCTACAACCTCGCCAACTCCATGCCCAACATGGTCTTCGACCTGGTCATGGGCGGGATAATAGCCTCCCTCTTCATACCGGTCTTCGTGGAATACCTGAGCACCCGTTCCCGGGAGGAGGCCTGGTACGTGGCCAGCGCGGTTACCAACATCGCCCTGGCCATCCTGGCGGTGGTCACCGTGGCCGGGATCATGGCCAGCCCACTCATCATCCGCCTCATGACCGCCTTCGGGTCTTACTCGTCTGGAGACGTCACCACCCAGGTGGTGCGTGATCAGGCATCCTTCTTCCTGCGCTTCTTCATGCCCCAGATCATCTTCTACGGCCTCAGCGCCATCTTCGGCGGTCTCCTCAACGCCCACCGCCACTTCACGGCCCCCGCCTTCGCCCCCATCGCCAACAACCTGGTGGTCATAGGAACGGTGGTGGTGTTCAACTTCCTGCCCGGACCACGCGACAACCAGCTCCACCTCGTAGTGCTGGGGATCGGCACCACGCTGGGAGTGGTAGCGCAGGCACTGGTGCAGTTGCCCACGCTGATGCGCATGGGGGTGCGTTATACCCTCACCTTCGACCTGCGTCATCCCGCCGTGCGCAAGATAGGCCGCCTGGCGATCCCCCTCCTCGGCTACATCCTCCTCTGGCAGGTGAACACGTGGTTCGTGTTCGCCCTCGCCATCAGGCAGGACGGGGGCGTGCCTTCGTACCAGTACGCGCAGCTCTTCTTCCAGCTCCCCTACGGGATATTCGCCGTCTCCATAATCACCGCCATCTTCCCCGCCATGAGCGAGCATGCCGCCCTCAAGCGCATGTCCCGCTTCAGGGAAACCCTCAACGCGGGCATAAGGTCCACCCTGCTGGTCATCCTCCCCTGCGCCGTCGTCTACCTCACGCTCAACCGGGCCATCATCCGCCTGCTCCTCCAGCACGGCTTCTTCAAGGCGGGAGACACGGAACTCCTCTCGGGGGTTCTCTTCTTCTTCGCCCTGGGGCTGATCCCTTATTCCGTGGACATGCTCCTCACCAAGACCTTCTACTCCATGCAGGACACGCGCACGCCGATGATCGTCAACTGTTTCGTGGTGGCGGTGAACATCGCGTGCAACCTAATCTTCTTCCGCTGGCTCGGGGTGAAGGGACTCGCCCTGGGCTTCTCCACCGCTTACCTCTTTTCCATGCTCCTGGACGGCGCGGTCCTGCGCCGGCGCCTCGGCAGGCTGGGGGGCAGGAAAGCCGCGCTCACGGCGGCGAAGGCGGGCACGGCGGCGGCGGGCATGGCGGCCATCATCTACGCCTCCCATTACCTGGTAAGCAGGCTTCACCCTGCCGCCGGACTGTGGAACGACCTCCTGCTCGCCGCCCTGCCCCTGGCGGAGGGGGCGGTGGCCTTCTTCTTCCTCGCCCACCTGCTGCGCATGGAGGAGCTCGCCGCCCTGAAGAATCTCTCCTCCCGCTACATCGGTAGCCTCTCCCGCTTCCTGGGAAGGCCCGCGGGGAAAGACGGCTCAGCGCGGTGATCTGCGGGCGGCGGCCGACGAAGAAGGGGCGGACGCACCGCGAGGCGCCGGTACCCGGTTGCGGTTTTGAGGGAACCCCGCCGGTAGGGGTCGGTTCCAGGTGACCGGCTTAGGGGATGATGGTGATATCGCGAGACGGTCCTAAAGGAACCCAGCCGTAGGGGTCGAAGGAATTATACGAGATGAAGCGCGAATCCCTTGCGGAAATGGGCAAAAGGTGCCGCAGCGAGGACGGCCAGGTCTGGACCTATATCCTGAAGATATTCCTGGTGGCCCTGGTCATCGGCCTGATCATCTCCCAGTGCGGACCCATAATAGCCAACCACATCTCCACCAGGGGAACGGCGAGCGACGCGGCGGACCTCGCCGCGCACACCTACAACACCCGCAAGGACATGGAAAAGGTGACCGAGGAAGTGACCAAGCTGCTCGATGAGAGGAACGCGCGCCTGGACGGCAACATCAGCCTCATCTACGACGAAACGGGCAGGCCGCAAAAGATATCCGTACCCGTACGCAGGATCGTGAACACCTTTCTCTTCGAACACGTGGGCTACCTCGCGCCGCTCACGGAAGCCCACGCGGTGGGGGAATGCGACCTCTTCCGATAAGTGACGCGTTGCGAAACCCGGGCCGTCCTCCTTGACCGCCTTCTCTCGCTTTCCTCTCGTTGTTTTTTCCGTCCGCCACACCGGTACCGAGCCATGCCGACAGGATGCGGCCAGGGTGCCTTGCGGCACGCACCGGGTCGCCTCGATAGGGCACGCCAGCTTCGGAAAAAGCCGTTACGCAAAGGGGTGCGGCCACTGGCGCCTTGCGGCATGAACCCCAGGGTCCCAGTTCAAGCCGCGAGCCTCAGAAGGCGGGGCGTCTCTCCTCGCCGCGCGCGGCGGACTGCTCGAATGGCCTGATGAAGACGATGTGGCTGCGGTTGACGTCGATGAACTGGGAGCGGAAGAGCAGCTCCCCGGTGTTGAGGTTATAGGCTTCCACGTCGGTCAAGGCGAAAAAGGTCTGGGTCTCCCTGGATTGCATGATATCCGTCAGCCGCGCGCCGGCGAAGATGTGAAGATCTCCTATGATGCGATGCGAGGCGGTATGGATCTCCACCCTGAGCTTTTCCTTGTTCGCGTGCATGGTCGACCTCCCGTATCCGAGGGTTCCGCGCGGGCCATCCCTGCCTTCCCAGCCTCAAGGATTTCAATCACTATACCATAAAAAGCGGCGCCTGGGCCGACCGGCCCGTTCCATCCTTCACGTGGATATCCCTTTGAGGCCGCCCTTGGATGCCACCCTTTTAGTTCGCCCTTTGAGGCTACTTGTTCTTTCCGCCAACGAGCGGCCCCATCCCGGCGCCTTTGCGCGTTCACGAGGATCAGGACCACCGGCACGTGCCCCGCGCCAGCGCCGGCAACTGCGGGCCACCGCCCTGCAAGGCCCTGTGCAGGCCATAAGAGCCCGCCAGCTCGACCAGGACGAGCAAGGCCGCCACCGCCATGCGTGTCCCCAGGCGGCCGTCAGCGGCCACGGGCTTGAAGAGGCAGGCCAGCAGGAGGTTCAGGGACCACAGGGTACCCAGCATGCATACCAGGAGCCAGCATTGCCCCACCCTGAACAGCGCCCCGGGACGCCACGTGTAAACAAGCAGGGTCAGCAGGGCGGCCGAAACCGCGGGGAGGAGCTCGCGCGGGCCCGCTCCCACCCTGCGCTCCCTGTCTCCGTGAAAGACCTCGCGGTTGACCAGGGCCGCGGCGGGCAACGCCAGCCCCGCCCCCGCCGCGTAGCCGCTCAGGAAACGCAGCAGGTTACTGCTCTCCCTCCACCCCAGGTAACTGGTCACCCCGTCCCAGCAGAGGAAAAGGACGCCCGCCGCGCCCAGAAGAAGAAGCGGCACGGGCGGCATGCCCGCCCTCTCCCTGCCGTGCAGCAGCGAGAGCAGGAGGAGGGTGGTGAAGAAGGAAACGTAGATGCCGGTATCGCGGGAACAGACGAAAAGGGCTTTGTCCCCGAAGCGGAGAAGCCGTTCCGGGCGCTGGTGGCATACCGCGAAACCCAATTCCCAGAGGCAGCGGTCCCAGGGGTTCACGCACTCGCTCCCATATTATCCCATGTGCCCGGGGCGGCGGCATGGCGCGCGCCGGCCGTCCCCCTCCCGCCACCTGTTCTCCGCTCCGGCCGTATCACGCCTCATCACCCCAGATCACCTCAACATCTCGCAAGGGTGCGCAGGTCCCTGCCGTATACATAGAAGCCCAGGCAGGCGAGGGCGAGGAAGAAAAGCGCGCTCCACCCCATGGAACCCTCGTATTCCCAGTCCACGCCGGGAGCCAGCGACCAGAGAAGGGACCACATGGACAGGGGGAGGTAGAGGGAGGCGGCGAGCAGGGCGAGGTTACGCCTGCGCGTCAGGATAAAAGACGGCACGCCGACCACCAGCATCATGGACGCGCAAAGCGGCAGGAACCAGGTGACCCGCCCCGTGCCCGAGAGGTAGAGGAAGCAGAGGGAAAACCCGGCCAGCGCCACGGCCGCGAGGCAGGCGCACGCCAGCGCGAGGAAAGCCCGGTAGCCCATGCCGCTCCCGTTCCGCCGCCGCGATACCTGCAGGTGATGGCAGCGCCGGCAGAGGTACTTCTCTCCGTCCAGCAGTTCCCGGCAGTCCATCTCCCGGCCGCATCCGCCACAGCGGACCATGACCGCTTCTTCGACCGTCCCGACGTACTCCGTCGCCATCCGTCCCTCTCCTGTCCCGCAAGCCCGTGTCCCTAAAATACGTTCTCCCTTTTGCCCTTCCTACATGCTGTCCTTTAGGACCCGCTTTTCTTTCCCTTTCCCGTTCCCTTTCCCTCATGCCTTCGCTTGCGCTTCCTCTCCCTTCCCTTCGCTTCCCTTCCCTCTCCCCCTCCCACATTTCCCTTACCCGTCTCTATGCGGCCCCCTCCGGGAAGGCCTCAATCCTTCCCCGCGACCTCCTCTCCTGATATCGCGCCCGCCCTTTGCAGCAGCTCCCGGAACATGCTGTCATCGCGGTCGAAATCCACCAGTATGGCCTGGTTGGGGCATTCCTGAGCGCACCTGCCGCATCCCTTGCACTGCTCTTCATCTATGCGCGCCCTCCCGTCGTGCAGGGAAACCGCCCCCACGAAGCAGATACTCTCACAGGTACCGCAACCCCTGCAGGCGTCGCCGACCCGCACCCGCACGGATGATAGTTTCCGTATGGTGCCCTTGACGCTCGGCCCGGCCTCCCGCATGTCCGTGCGCACCAGGCAGCAGCAATCGCAGCAGAAGCACACCACCACGAAGTCGCGGAAATGGCGCAGCACGCCCAGGCTGGTGGCGTCGAACCATATGCGTCCCACCATCCCCGTGAGACCCGCCCGTGAGGCCTTTTCCAGGTGCTCCAGGCACTCCTCCACCGAGGCGCGGTGCCCTATGGAGGGATGCAGGCGCGCGGCCGCCTTCCCCAGGAAGATGCATCCCAACTCGCGCGGGTATCGCGTGCAACCCTCGTGGTTACGGCATATGCAACCGTCGTGTATGAAGCGATGCGAGGATGCCTCGATCAGCGCCGCTATCGCCTGCCGCGGAAGCGCCATGCTCTCGGGACCCGGGATGTCCTCCGCCACGGGGACGAAGGTCACCTGCATGATCCTCTCGTCCGTCAGCAGCCTGGACAGTTGCCTGAACGGAGGATGGGCACTCAGCTTTTTCGCCAGGCGCGTCAGGGGCCACAGGGAGATGAACCCCTTTACTACCGCTTTGGGATATCCCATGTCGCTCTCTTGCCTCTTCCCTTGTCTCCCCGCCTTTCCGGCTTCTCCCATTATTAACCCTGCACCTCGAGGTGGCAACACGGCTTCGGCGCCCATGCCGCGCCCCCATGCCGCGCGAGGATGCGGGCGTTTCATCCCCGAAAAGCCACCCTGTCCTGGGATCGTGATCCGTCCACGTTTGCAGAAAAGCGCTTGCCCCCGGGCAGGCACCCGCCGGGCATGAACGGGGCCCGACTCCGGTCGCGGGATGCTTTCCGCAGAACATGTCCGCAGAACATGTCCGCGGAACACGAACGGGGCCCGACCCCCGATGTGTTTGCGCTATAATAGGTTGTTGTCGGGGTGTGGCGCAGTTTGGTCAGCGCGCGGCGTTCGGGACGCCGAGGTCGGAGGTTCAAATCCTCTCACCCCGACCATTTTATGCGCCCACGAGATTTTCCGCGGAGCACGAAGGTGCCGCGTCTCCCCTTGGAGGGGGGCGAGCCGCGAAACGTTCGCCTGCGATATCGATGCAACGCGTGATGGGGGGCGCGGGCGTCTCGTTCCCTTGATGCTCTGCCCCGCTCATCACTGCGGCAGGGGATGTACGAGGGAAGGTGTGAGGAATGGTGTGAGATCCGCCCGCGAGAGCGTCTTCCGCGCAGCACGAGGCCCTGGCAAAGGAAACGAGGTTTACTTTATGTTAATATATCGGTGCACGGTAAGCCGATCGGCCATGAAAGAGCCATGAAAGACCTGAAAGACATTCACCACGGGTTTTTCCTACACGATCCGGAACGAGACGGTTAGGGATGAAGGAGGAGGTAGAAATGGCTAAGGCACTGGAAGGCGTTCGCGTCCTGGACCTCTCACAGCTCTATCCGGGCCCCCTCTGCACCATGATCCTGGCGGACTTCGGAGCGGAGGTCATCAAGGTGGAGCCCGTGGGCATCGGCGACAACGCCCGCCTGTTCAGGTTCCTCTTCAACCAGATCAATCGAAACAAGAAAAGCCTGGCCCTTAACCTGAAACATCCCCGCGCGCAGGAGGCCTTCCACCGCCTGGCAAGCACCGCCGACGTGGTGGTGGAGGGCTTCCGCCCCGGCACAGCCGCTCGCCTCAACGTGGATTACGAAACCCTCAAGGCCATGAACCCGCGCATCATCTACTGTTCGATAAGCGGTTTCGGCCAGGACGGGCCCTACCGCGACCGCCCCGGCCACGACATCAACTACATGGCTATGGGGGGCGTGCTGGGCCTTACCAGGGACGGCGAGGGAAAGCCGGTGGTCCTTGGGTTCGAGGTGGCGGACATCACCTCGGCCCTCAACGCGGTCATCGGCATCCAGGCCGCCCTCCTGGCCAGGGAACGGACCGGTGAGGGCCAGTTGGTGGACATCTCCATGCTCGACTGCGTGGTCGCTCTCATGCACAACAGCGTGGGCCCCTACCTGGAGACCGGGGAGGTCCCCACCATGAACCCCCTTCATGCCACGCCCCACTACGGCGTCTTCGAGACCTCCGACGGAGAATACCTGGTCATAGGCATAGCCCACGAGGACCCGTTCTGGAACAATCTCTGCGACGCCCTGGGCATGGAGGATGCCAGGGGATTGAACCTGGCGCAAAGGATCATGGAGAAGGAGAAGCTCGTCTCCCGCATGCAGGAGATCATCCGTTCCCGCACCATCGCCGAATGGACGGAGATCATGCGGGACAAGGACACCCCCTGGTGCCCCCTGCCGGGGATAGCGGAGGCCCTCGACGACCCCCAGGTAAGACACCGCGGAATGGTGGCGGAGGTCGGGGAGGGAGAAAGCCGCCTGCGGGTCATAGGGAGCCCGTACAAGCTCTCCCTCACCCCTCCCCGGCTGGAGTCGCCGCCTCCCGCCCTGGGAGAGCACACGGAAGCCCTTCTCCGGGAAGCGGGCTTCGCCCCGGAAGAGATCGCGAAGATGCGGGAAGAGGGCGCCGTGGCCTGAGGGCCGCCGTCGCAGGACTAGGGGGCGGCGGGTTTTCCCGCAAAGGCCCACTTCCACGGCGGTTTTCCGGAAACGCCTCCCGGACGCCTCCCGGAGTTTGCAGAACCGTGGCTTATCGGATACAATTTGCTCCGACCTGCCGTGTAAGGCCTGCTTGCGAGGGAATTGCCGATGGTAAGAATTCTCGGGATCGCGGGAAGCCCGCGCCAGAACGGTAACACCTCTCTCCTGCTCGACGAGGCATTGCGGGGAGCCCGCGACGCGGGCGCCACCATCAACAAGATCATCGTCTGCAACAGGGACATATACCCCTGCCAGGGCTGCGGCGACTGCCGCCGCGACGGGATATGCCTGCTGGACGATGCCATGGAGAAGATCTACAGCCTCACCCTCTCCAGCCACGGCATCATCCTCGCCGCCCCCATCTACTTCAATTCGCTGAACGCCCAGGTCAAGGCCCTCATCGACCGCCACCAGTGCATCTGGGCGAGGAAGAGCATCCTGGGCGAGGAAGTCACCGACCCTTCAACCCGCCATGCCAGGAGGGGGCTTTTCCTCTCCGTGGCCGGCGCGGACGACCCCCGCGCTTTCGACGGGGCCCTAAGGGTAGTGGACATCTTCTTCGACGTCCTGGACATCAAGTACTACGAGCGCCTTCTCTTCTTCCGCATGGAGGAGAAGGGCGCGGTGAAGAAGCACCCCACCGCGCTGCGCGACGCCTACGCCGCCGGCGAGCACCTGGTGGCGGAGATAAGCCGCAGCCTCGGCGAACCCCTCAGATAGGAAAAGGAACCCCTCGGACAGGAACCCCTCGGACAGGAAGGGATGCGGGGCCCCCGAAGCCCACCCAGGGGATTTATCAAATTATATTTTAAAAGATATAATATTTTCTAATATTCATATGCCTTTGCCGCCTTCCCGGTTCCGCCCGGGGAAGCGCGAGGCACGCAGGCCGGGAGGTGACGTTTGGGCGAGCGCATAAGGCTGACGCTGCTCTCCAGCAAGTCCGGGTGAGCGGCCAAGGTGGGTCCGGAGGACCTGGAGAAGGTGCTGCGCCTGCTCCCGCCCGGGGAGGTGCGGGAGGAGATCCTGGTGGGCCTGGACACCCCGGACGACGCCGCCGTCTTCCTGCTGGACGGGGAGACGGCCCTGGTGCACACGGTGGATTTCTTCACCCCCATCGTGGACGATCCCTACCTCTTCGGGCAGATAGCGGCCGCCAACGCCCTGAGCGACATCTACGCCATGGGCGGCGTGCCCCTCTCGGCCATGAACATCGTGTGCTTCCCCTGCTCCCTGGGCATGGATGTCCTGGCCGCCGTCCTTCGCGGCGGTCTGGACAAGGTGCGCGAGGCGGGTGCCGCCCTCGTGGGAGGGCACACCGTGGAGGACGAGGAGCCCAAGTACGGGCTGGCGGTCACCGGCAAGGTACACCCCAGGCGCATACTCACCAGCCGGGGAGCGGCTCCGGGCGATGTCCTCGTCCTCACCAAGCCCCTGGGGACGGGTATCCTGGCCACCGCCCTGAAGGGGGATTTCCTGTGCGAGGAGGACATGGAGGACGCCCTGCGGGGGATGGCGGAGCTCAACGCGCGCGCCTCGGCTGCGGCGCTGGCCGCGGGTGCCCGGGCCTGCACGGACGTCACCGGCTTCGGCCTGCTGGGGCACCTGCTGAACATGCTGCCGGAGGAGGGGCTGTCCTGCGAGGTGTCCGTTTCCTCCCTCCCCGTTTACGCCCGTGTGCGCGAGATGGCGGATATGGGGATGGTCCCCGCCGGAAGCCACCGCAACCGCGATTTCCTGCAGGGAAAGGTGGAATTCGCCGCCGGCGTAGACGTCGTGGACCGGGACATCCTCTGCGACCCCCAGACCTCCGGGGGGATGCTCATCGCCCTTCCGCCGGAGAACCTGCCCGAGTTCGCCGCGCGCATGGGAGAGGAGGGTTCCTGGAGACGCGTGGGGGAATTCGTGTCCGGCGGTGCCTGCCCGGTGAGGGTGTCTCCCTGAAACGCCTTTGGCATAATATGGGAAATAGGTCCGCCCGCGGGCCGAGGCGCGGAAACGCACCGTATGGTAAACGCTGCCATAATCGTGACCGAGAAAGGAGGCGCCATGGCGGAAACGGTGGACGCAAGGGGACTCGCCTGCCCCGCCCCGGTTATGAGGACGCGGGAGGCCCTGCGGGGCGGTGCGGAGCGCATCGAGGTGCTGGTGGACAACGCCACCGCCCGCGACAACGTGTCCCGCTTCGCCGCCTCCCAGGGCTGCGCCGTGGAGGTGGCGGAGGAGGGGGACTGCTTCCGCGTCGTCATCTCCCGCGCGAGGGCACCCGCGCAAGAAGTTACCGGGTCGGCGGCCGCATGCGGTCCAAGCGGCGAGAGGAAGGTGGTCGTCCTCTCCTCGGACATCATGGGTCGTGGCGACGAGGAGCTGGGCCGCGTGCTCATCAAGGCCTTCCTGAACACCCTGGCGGAGAGCGACGTCCTTCCCTGGAGGGTGGTACTCTTCAACCGCGGCGTGCTGCTGGCGGTGGAGGGAGCGGAGACCGTGCAGGCTTTGGCAAATCTTTCTTCCCTGGGTGTGGAGATACTGGTCTGCGGCACCTGCCTCGACTTCTTCGGCCTCAAGGAAAAGGTGGCCTTGGGCACGGTGAGCAACATGTACGACATCCTGGGCTCCATGCTCGCGGCCTCCAGCTCCGTGACCATTTAGACAGGGTCCTTCCATGGTAAGTGCAGCCGTGGATGCGTGGTTGATCCGGCGCCGGCGTGATTGCCGCGCCACCATGCCATTCCTATAATAGGGTTGATGGCGATTTAGTGAACCTTCTCCGGAAAACTTACTTGCCGTGTGAACAGCGAGTATTCTTTCCCTGGGGGGCTCCCTAAGATTACCATTACGCTCCATGGGTTGCGGGCCTGCCCGTGACGCAGAGAAAGGGCCTGTTTCGCCCTCGAACGAAAGGAGATGGCAACATGAAGGGGAAGATGCTCGCGGCCACGGCAACCGTCCTTCTCCTGCTCCCGGCGCTTTTTCTCCCGCCGGTGGCCCCCGCAGCTTCCGTGGATCCGTTCCAGGCGGCGGGTCTGGGCTACGGCCCCGCCAGGGCCTGGGGATACAACTACCACGGGCAGCTGGGGAACGGGAACGATACCTCGAGCAACGTGCCCGTGCAGGTCTCCGGACTCTCGGGCGCGGTGGCGGTGGCCGCGGGCGACGGCCACAGCCTGGCCCTCATGGCGGACGGCACGGTGAAGGCCTGGGGGTGCAACTACTACGGGCAGCTGGGGAACGGTAACAACATCTCGAGCAACGTGCCCGTGCAGGTCTGGGGACTCACGGGCGCGGTGGCGGTGGCCGCGGGCTACAACCACAGCCTGGCGCTCATGGCGGACGGGACGGTGACGGCCTGGGGAGACAACAGTTACGGACAGCTGGGGATCGGGAGCACGGGCGGTTCCAGCACTACGCCGGTGCAGGTCTACGGCCTCACGGGCGCGGTGGCGGTGGCGGGAGGCGGCTACCACAGCCTGGCGCTCATGGCGGACGGGACGGTCAGGGCCTGGGGATACAACTACTACGGGCAGCTGGGGAACGGGAACAATACCTCGAGCAACGTGCCCGTGCATGTCTCCGGACTCTCGGGCGCGGTGGCGGTGGCGGGAGGCGGCTACCACAGCCTGGCGCTCATGGCGGACGGGACGGTCAGGGCCTGGGGATACAACGGTTACGGGGAACTGGGGAACGGCAATAATACCCCGAGCAACAAACCGGTGCAGGTCTGGGGCCTCATGGGCGCGGTGGCGGTGGCGGGAGGCAGCTACCACAGCCTGGCGCTCATGCTGGACGGGACGGTCAGGGCCTGGGGATTGAATGATTTTGGGCAATTGGGAAACGGCAGCACGGGCGGTTCCAGCAACATGATAACCTACGTCTCGGGTATCACGAGAGCGAAGGCGGTGGCGGGAGGCGGACAACACAGCCTGGCGCTCATGGCTGACGGGACGGCGAGGGCCTGGGGACGTAACGGAGAGGGCCAGCTGGGGAACGGGAACAATACATCGAGCAACGTGCCCGTTTCGGTTTCCGGCCTCACGGGCGCGGTGGCGGCGGCGGGAGGCAGCTACCACAGCCTGGCCATCCCCGCCCACACCTGGTACCTGGCGGAGGGCTCCACCTACGGGGGGATGGAGAGCTGGGTGTGCGTGCAGAACCCCAACGCTTTCCCGGTCACCGTGGACCTATCCTTCATGACCGAGACGGGCCCGGTCACCGGGCCCCAGGACTTCCCCATCCCCGGCAACTCCCGCTACTCCTTCCTTTTGAACTCGCTGGTCCCGGGAAAGAAGGACGTCTCCACGAAAGTGATCTCCTCGGGGGGAGGGGTGGTCTGCGAGCGGCCCGTCTACGGCCCCGGGAAGGCCTGGGCCCACGACTCGGTGGGGGTGACCTCTCCCGCCCATACCTGGTACCTGGCGGAGGGCTCCACCTACGGGTCCATGGAGAGCTGGGTGTGCGTGCAGAACCCCAATCCCAACCAGGTTGCCGTGGACCTGATATTCATGACCGAGACGGGGCCGGTATTGGGTCCCCAGAACTTCCCCATCCCCGGAAACTCCCGCTACTCCTTCCTTTTAAACTCCCTGGTCCCCGGAAAGAAGGACGTCTCCACGCAGGTGATCTCCACGGGGGGAGGGGTGGTCTGCGAGAGGTCCGTCTACGGCCCCGGGAAGGCCTGGGCTCATGACTCGGTGGGGGCGATCTTCCCCTCCTCCAACTGGTACCTGGCGGAGGGCTCCACCTACGGGGGGATGGAGAGCTGGGTGTGCGTGCAGAACCCCAACGGGGTCGAGGTGAGGGTCAACCTGTTCTTCACGACCGAGACGGATGCGGTCACCGGCCCCCAGAACTTCCCCATCCCCGGAAACTCCCGCTACTCCTTCTTCCTGAACTCCCTGGTCCCGGGAAAGAAGGACGTCTCCACGAAAGTGATCTCCACGGGAGGGGAAGTGGTCTGCGAGAGGCCCGTCTACGGCCCCGGGAAGGCCTGGGCTCACGACTCGGTGGGGGCGATCTTTGCCTCCTCGGTCTGGTACCTGGCGGAGGGCTCCACCTACGGGGGGATGGAGAGCTGGGTGTGCGTGCAGAACCCCTACCCCATCCCGGTCACCGTGGACCTCACCTTCATGACCGAGACGGGTCCGGTGCCCGGACCATATAACTTCGCCATCGCACCCTATACCCGCTACTCCTTCTTCCTCAACTCCCTGGTTCCCAACAAGAAGAGCGTCTCCACCAGGGTGGTCTCCCACTTCGGGGCGGTGGTCTGCGAGAGGTCCGTCTACGGCCCCGGGAAGGCCTGGGCTCATGACTCCCTGGGTTGCTGTAACTGACGGTCCTGCCCTGCACGGCCATTCCCGTGAAACGTGCCAGGGCGCGGGCGCCGAGCACCGGTAAAGCGGCGTCGGTCCTTCTCCTGCTTCCGGCGTCCGCGCCCGTCGGTTCATCGCCGGGAAATACGGGCGGGGACGGCGGGCGATCCATGGCCGGGGCCGAAAAGAGATGCCGTGACGTCTTGGTGGGCGCTTTAAGATTGACAAGGGTCGAGATACCATCCTCCCATCCTGATAATAACGGCCAGGCAAGGAAGAAAGGTGATCCCTCAAACGTTCAACCCATCCTCCCTGGTGCTTAGGTGAGTCAAGGTAGCGAAAGGCAGCGACGATGTCGATGTAATAACTGTGAAGCCGGGGTTCGATCCAGGGGAAGCCCCTTTGTTCAAGCGCGCTCCAGTGTTTATGATGTATTAGGACCAGTGATGGGGCCGGGTCGGGCATGAGCGCCCGGCAACGCGAGGTTCGGGCACGAAGGCGTGGCGGGGTTGCCACCCGCGAGAGAGGAAGAAACGAGTGTAAGGTCATGGACAAGAAGGAATACCTGCGGCGGCTTTCCTCGGTGAACGACCTCATCCAGGCCGTCTACCGCAGCCGCCTCATGGGCAACAGGGCGGTCCCGAGGGAGCTGGTCACGGAGGCCTCGCGCGCCGTTCTCGAGGGTGTGCGGGAGGCCATCCTGGCCGCCAAGGACGAGATGGCCCTGGAAAATATTACCATAGACACCGAGGAGCTCGTCTCGCTGGTGGAAAGGGAGGTGGAGGAGAGGATCAGGCCCAGCCTGCGGCGGGTGATCAACGCCACGGGGGTGGTCATACACACCAACCTGGGAAGGTCCCCCCTCTCCGGGGCGGCCCTGCAGGCCCTGCAGACGGCGGGAGCCCACTACACCAACCTCGAGTTCCGCCTCGAGGACGGCGCGCGGGGGTCGCGCCAGTTCCACCTGCGCAGGATACTGCGCGAGCTGACGGGCGCGGAATCCGCCCTGGTGGTCAACAACAACGCCGCCGCCGTGCTCCTTGCCCTCACCGTTCACGCCAAGGGTCGCGAGGTCATCGTCAGCCGGGGACAGCTCATCGAGATCGGGGGCTCCTTCCGCCTCCCCGACGTCATGGCCCAGAGCGGCGCCCGCCTGGTGGAGGTGGGCACCACCAACAAGACCTACCTGGATGACTACCGCCGGGCCATAAACGAGGACACGGCCATGATACTGCGCGCCCATCCCAGCAATTACCGCATCATGGGCTTCACGGCGGAGGTGGGTATCGGAGAGCTGGCCGGCCTCGCCCACGAGCACGGCCTGGTCCTCCTGGATGACCTGGGAAGCGGGGTCTACTTGGACCTCTCCCGCCACGGCCTTTCTTACGAGCCCACCGTAAGGCGCTCCCTGGAGGAGGGGGCGGACCTGGTCTGCTTCAGCGGGGACAAGCTCCTGGGGGGCCCACAGGCCGGCATCGTGCTGGGGAGGGAGGAGCTGGTGGAAGCCATGGCCCGCCACCCCCTGGCCCGGGCCCTGCGCGTGGACAAGCTCACCATCGCCGCCTTGGAAGCCACCCTGCTGCAGTACCTGGACCCGGAGCGCGCCCTGTCGGAGATCCCCACCCTGGCCATGCTCACCGCCGACGGGGAGACCCTCCGCAAGCGGGCCCGCAGGCTGGCCGGAAAACTGGCCTCCGCCTGCCCCTTCCTGGCGGTGGAGGTGGAGGAAGACGTATCGCGCGCCGGCGGGGGCGCGCTTCCCCTGGAAGATATTCCCACATGGGTGGTGGCGGTGAGCTCGCAGGACCACAAGATCCCGGCCTTGGAGGAGAGCCTGCGCCGGAGCGACCCTCCCGTCATCGCGCGCATCAGGGAAAACCGCCTCATCCTGGACGTGCGCACGGTTAGCGACGAGGAGATCCCCCTCGTCGTGGAGGCCTTCCGCGCCGCCGGGGGAGAAACGAAAACGGAATAAGGGGAATGAAGAATTTCATCATCGGGACCGCCGGCCACATCGACCACGGGAAGACCGAGCTCGTCAAGGCGCTCACGGGCGTCGACACCGACCGCCTCAAGGAGGAAAAGGAGCGGGGCATATCCATCGAGCTGGGCTTCGCAGAGCTGGAGCTGGCCGGGGGCGTCACCGCGGGGGTGGTGGACGTCCCCGGCCACGAGCATTTCGTGAAGAACATGCTGGCGGGGGCCACCGGCTTCGACCTGGTGCTGCTGGTGGTCGCCGCCGACGACGGCGTGATGCCCCAGACGGTGGAGCACCTGGCCATCGTGGACCTCCTGGGCGTCAGCGACGGGGTGGTGGCCATCACCAAGGCGGACCTGGTGGACGAGGACATGCTCGCCCTGGTCAAGGAGGACATCGCCGCCACCCTTGCGGGCACGGCTCTGGAAGGCGCTGAGGTGGTGGTCACCTCCAGCCGCACCGGGCAGGGGCTGGACGAGCTGCGCCGGGCCCTGCTCGCAGCCTCGCAGAAGCTGAGGGCGAGGGACGGCGAGGGCCCCTTCCGCCTGCCCGTGGACCGCGTATTCACCCTCAGGGGGATAGGCACGGTGGTGACCGGCACCCTCTGGGAGGGAAGCGTGGCCGACGGCGAAGAGGCCGTCATACAGCCCCAGGGCAGGAAAGTGCGGGTGCGCAACGTGCAGGTTCACGGAAAGGACGTGGACAGGGCCCTCGCCGGCCAGAGGGTGGCCATGAACCTCCCGGGAATGTCCAAGGAGGAGATAGCGCGCGGGGACGTCGTCGCTTCTCCCGGTTTCCTGCAGCCCACCCTCATGGCGGACGCCCTCCTCCACCTCCTGGACAACGCCCCCTGGACCCTGAAGAACCGCGCGCGGGTCCGTTTCCACCACGGGACCCGAGAGGTCATGGCACGGGTGGTGCTCCTGGGCGGCAGGGAAGAGCTGCGGCCGGGGGAGAGCTGCTACGTCCAGCTGCGCCTGGAAAGGCCGGGGCTGGTGCGCTACGGGGACCGCTTCATACTGCGCAGCTATTCCCCCGTGACCACCATCGGGGGGGGACGCATCCTCGACGCCCACCCGCGCAAGCACCGCCAGCACAGCCGCGACATCCTCGACGCCCTGCAGGCGAGGGAGCGGGGTCGGGCCGGCGACCTGGCGCTGCTGGCGGTGGAGGAAAGGGGGCTTCCCGTGTCCTTCCAGGAGCTCGTGCGCCGCACGGAGATCAAGGAGAGCGCGCTGCGTGAGGCACTCGCAAGCCTTCTGGCTGAGAACGGGCTCGTGGAGATCCCAGGCGACAGCGGCCCCCTGTACGTCACCCCCGCACTGCTAAAGGGGCTCCGGGAGCGCATGGCGCGCCTCACGAGCGAACTCCATGCCGCCAACCCCCTGAAGGCCGGGGTGGAAAAGGAGGTCTTGCGGCAGAGGCTGGGGGGGGACATGGAAGCGGATGTATTCGAGGCGCTGTTGAGGGACGCGGTGGGCGCGGGAGGGTTGGAGGTGGAGGCGGGGAAGGTGCGGGTCAAGGGCGGGGGAAGGATGCTCTCCGCGGAGGAAGCGGCCCTGATGGACAGGCTGCGGCGGGAGATAAGGGAGGGGGGTTTTTCACCTCCCCTTTTCAAGGAACTCCAGGAAAAGATGGGCCTGGAGAGGAACAAGCTGCGCGACCTCATCTCCATCCTCCTCGAGGAGGGCGAGATCGAGCAGGTCAACCCGGAGTTCTTCCTGGCCGCGGGAAGGCTCGCCGAGGCGGAGGGGCGCATCCTCTCCTTTCTCTCCGAAAAGGGGCGGCTGGGAGTGGCCGACGTGCGGGAGATGCTGGGCGCCAGCCGCAAGTATGCCATCCCCCTCCTGGAGTACTTCGACCGCAGGAAGGTCACGCGCCGCGAGGGGGATTACCGGGTCCCCTTCAGGGCAGGTGCGTGAGGGGAAGCATGGTGGAGCATGCCTTACGGGCGTTTCCTTCATGGTATAATTTACCATGAAAGGCGGTGCTCCGCGATGCGCGAGGTGAGACGGGTCGCCGCCGGGGCCGAGAGCGCGGGCTCGCGTGAATGTCGCGAGCCGGGCGGGAGATGCGCGCGAAAGGGGATATAATATGGGAGTGGAGATGCATCCGTCCTGGTGGGCGGCCCGGTCTTCAAAACCGGTGCGGCGTCGTAACGGGCGCCGGGTAAGTTCGATTCTTACGCATCTCCGCCAATTTTTATCGATGGCTGCAATAATGATGCGACGTAACCTTAACGAACCTACCCCGTTGAGCCGTGGCATCTCCATGACGACCGCCGCGTCCATTACGCAGCGGTACATAATCCCTGGCCCTCTCGCCCCCGCGCGTCTCCGGCACCCCTTGAGCCCTGACCCCTCTGCCCGGCATGCCCCGGGCTCCGATCACCGGGGGTACCCATGAACACCAAGAGCCTGAGGGTTTTCCTGGAGGTGGCACGCACCGGGAGCTTCTCCACCGCTGCCCGCAACCTGGGCCTCACGCAACCCGCGATCAGCTTCCATATCCAGTCCCTGGAAAAGGAGTACGGGAGCAGGCTGGTGGACCGTTCCACCGGACGCTGCCGCCTGACGGATGCTGGCCGTTCCCTGAGCAAGTACGCGCACCGCATATTGAAAGCGGAGGAAGAGCTGGTGCGCGAGATGGAGGGTAGGCGCAGCGAAGCCTGCGGGCCTCTCCTCGTCGCCGCCAGCAACATACCCGGCGAATACATCATGCCCCGTGTCCTCTCCCTTTACCGGCAGCGCCACCCCCTGGTCGAACCCCGCCTCTCCGTCGCCGACTCGGAAATGGTGCTGGAGAGCGTGCGCGCAGGGGAAGCCGACCTGGGTTGCGTGGGCTTCCGCGAGGAGGACGAGCGGCTCGTCTACGGGGATCTCTGCGAAGACCGGCTGGTCTTCATCGCCTCCGACCACCACCCCCTGGCGGAGAAGAAACGCGTGGAAGCGGGGGACCTCGCCGGACAGACCCTCGTCCTGAGGGAGGAGGGATCCGGCACCCGCTCCCACATGCTGCGCATACTGTCCGACCTGGGCCTGGACGCGGCGGGCATGGACTGCATGGTGCTGGGGAGCACCATGGCGGTGATCCAGGCCGTCGCCGCCGGGGCGGGGATCTCCCTTTCCTCGCTCTGGGCGGTGGAGCCTTACCTCCGGCTGGGGAGAGTGCGAGCCCTCAAGGTCAGGGGCCGCGAGCTGAGAAGGGACTTTCATTACGTAATGCTCCGCCGGCGACCCGCCGGCCTGGCGGCCACGGCCCTCGTCCACCTCATCGAGGAGATGAGGCCTGCGCTGGAGGAGACCCTGGCTTCCTACCGGGAGATCGCCGGCCGATAAGGTTTGGGTCCCGGAAACGGCTCCCCGGAAAACCGCCCTGCCCGCCGCGGCAAGATTACCATATTATGGAATGTAATGCCTCCTCCCGGAAGCCTGGGGAGCCGAGCCTGCTTGCACCGTTCGCAGGGGCCCGCCTGGCCGCCTTCAAGCTCCGTGGGAGGTAAGGCTCCCGGGGGATCAGGAGCCCGCGCTTTCTTTCATTTCTTCCAGCATGGAATCCATTCCCCGCGTGGCGTGCGTTCCGCCTGAGGCGTCCACCATCAGGCATTCCACACCCTCCATGGCCTCCAGCCAGTCCAGCCCCTCCGGGTAACCCTTGACGAACGCAGCGGTGGAGAGGCCGTCGGACCACGCCCCGTCGCGTCCCCCCACGACCGTCACCGAGACCGCGCCCCCCGCCGGGCGGCCGGTGCGGGGGTCCAGGATGTGGTGGTAGCGAACTCCCTGGTACTCGAAGTAGCGCTGGTAATCGCCGGAAGTGCTGACGTAGCTCTCCCCGGGGAGCAGCAGGGTGGCCAGGTAGCCCTCCCCGCGCGGGTCGAGCACGGCGATCCTCCACGACGGTCCACCCGCCGCGGAGGGCTTATCCCCCAACGTGAGGTCGGTGCTGATCATGCTGATGTACCCCGACGTGATGCCGCGCGAGCGCAGCGCCTGCGCCGCCCGGTCCAGGGCGTACCCCTTGGCCAGGCCCCCCACGTCGATGACCATCCCCGGGCGCGCGAAACGGACCGTGCGCGCCGCCGCATCGAGCTCCAGCTTATCCGCGCCCACCGCCTCCCGCGCCCTCGCTATCTCCTCCTCGCCCGGGGGAGGATCCCCCCTCTCCCCCCTGCCCACCACGTCCCAGAGGTCCACGAGGGGGCCCACGGTGATGTCGAAGGCGCCGCCGCTGACGCGGTAGAGCTCCATGCCGGTTTCCAGTATATTCCATAGATCGTCGGACACCTTTACCGGGCCGCCGGCCGCCTCACGGTTGACCGCGGCCAGCTCGCTCTCCGGTCGGTAGCGGTCGGCGACCTCCTGCACGCGGAAGAGCTCGCGGAAGGCGGCGTCCACCGCCTCCTCCACCCGGGACTGGTCCTTCCCGTAAGCGGTCACGGTCACGTAGTCGTCGAGCACGAATTCCACCCGCCGGTAGGGCTCCCTGGAATAGCCGGGGTTGAGGAGCTTCACCCCCAGGAAGGCCAAACCCACCAGGACCAAGAACACGGCGGTCACGATCAGCGTGTCCCGCCGGTTGCGGCGGCCGATGCGCTCCGCTGCGGCGATGTCATCCGCCAGGTCTTTTTCGTCCATGGGAGGTAGTATAGCAGAGCCGCCTCTCCACGTAACGCACGGCCAGCTCCAGCAGGAGCACGAAGACGGCGGCGATGCCCAGCGCCTGCACGAGGACTATGAGCGGCGGGAGGTAGAGCTGGAAGAAATCCCGGAACCAGGGGATGAGCAACACTCCCGCGAAGGCCCCTCCCATCACCCCCGTCAGCCCCCCCTTCCAGGTGAAGAGGGGCCGCGAGAGGTGTGCGAGCACCGCCAGCCCCACGATGGTGAGGACGATGACCGCCACCGTGCGCGCTTCCTCGAGGCGCACCCCGCTGGAGCGCGCCATGGCGTTGGCCATGAAGGTGGCCGCGGCGGCGATGAGGCCCGCCGGAAGAGAGAAATAGAGGACGCGCCGCAGCAGGCCGGGACGGTAGCGCCGCTTGCTCGGGGTGAAGGAGAGGATGAAGGCCGGTATGCCGATGGTGAGCGAGCCCACCAGGGTAATGTGGCGGGGGAGGAAGGGGAATGGCCAGGCGACGAGGGCGATCCCCAGGGCCAGCAGGGCCACGTACACCGTCTTGGTGAGGAAGAGGTTGGCCACCCTCTCCATGTTGGCCATCACCCGCCTGCCCTCGGCCACCACCCCGGGGAGGGTGGAGAACCTCCCGTCCAGGAGGACGAGCTGGGCCACCGACTTGGTGGCCGGCGATCCGGAACCCATGGCGATACCCATGTCCGCGTCCTTGAGGGCCAGGGTGTCGTTGACGCCGTCCCCGGTCATGGCCACCACGTGCCCGCGCGACTGGAGGGCGTGCACCATGTCCCTTTTCTGCTCCGGGACCACCCTCCCGTAAACGGTGATTTCCTCCATTATTCCCGCTAGCTCCTCGGTGTCGCCGGGCAGGTTGCGGGCGTCCCAGGGTTTTTCGGCACCCTCCACCCCCACGCGCATGGCCACCGCCCCCACGGTCCTCGGGTTGTCGCCGGAGATGACCCTGATGCTCACCCCCTGCTCGCGGAAGTAAGCGAGGGTGTCGGCGGCGTCGGGCCGTATCTTCTCCATGAGAACGACCAGGGCCAGGGGCTTGATGGGGGGCAGCGCGGGGTCCCCCTTCCCCTCACCGGCCCGCGCGAAGTCCTCTCCCGCGCGGGCGAAGAGAAGGACCCGCAAGCCCTCCTGCGCCAGCTCCTCGGCCCGGCCGCGCAATCCCGCTGCCACTCCCTCTTCACCCTCCAGCAAAAGCTCCGGCGCTCCCAGCACCAGGCCTCCCCGGCCCCGGAAGGAGGCCGCGCTCCACTTGCGCGCGGAGGAGAAATGCACCAGTCCCGAAACCTCCCAGCCTTCCGGAGGGGGGAAGGCCTCCCGCAGGGCGGCGATGGTGGCGTTTCCCGCCGGGAAGGCGGCAGCGAAGGCTCCCAGGGCCTCGCGCACCTCCCTCTCCGCTGCATCCACGCAGTGCAGCTCCTGCACTTCCAGGCTTCCCTCGGTCAGCGTCCCCGTCTTGTCCAGGCAGACGACGTCCACCCTGGCCAGGCCCTCCACGGCGGGAAGCTCCTGCACCAGCACGTTGCGCCGCGCGAGGGTCACGGCGCTCACCGCGAAGACGATGCTGGTGAGGAGCACCAGTCCCTCCGGGACCATGCCCACCAGCCCCGCCACGGTGGAGATGGCCGCCTCGCGGAACGTCCCGTGGGTCAACAACTGGCTGGCGACGAAGGCCAGCGCGACGGGCACCATGATCCACGTGATATAGCGCAGCACGGTGTTGATGGCCTGCCTGAGGTCGGAGGAGACCACCGTGTAGCGGCGCGCCTGGGCCGCGATCCTCTGCGCGTAGGCCTCCTCGCCCACCGCCGTCGCCCGGAACCTACCCGTGCCGCTGACCACGAAACTGCCCGAGAGCAACGCGTCCCCGGGGGCCTTCAGAGCGGGAACGGATTCGCCGGTGAGCAGGGATTCGTCCACCTCCAGGCCGTCGCTCGCCAGCACCTCGCCATCCACCAGGACCTGGTCCCCCGGGCGCAGCTCGACCAGGTCGTCCCGGACTATCTCCTCCCGCGGTATCTCCCTCCTCTCGCCGTCCCTCACCACCCTGGCGCGGGGGGCGCTGAGAAGCGAGAGACGGTCCAGGGTCCTCTTGGCGCGCCATTCCTGCACGATGCCGATGAGCGTGTTGAAGATGAGCACCATCCCGAAGAGGGCGTCGCGTGGGGAGTCCAGGACCAGGACGATGACGGCCAGGGCGCCCAGGACGGCGTTGAAGCGGTTGAAGACGTTGGCCCTGACGATATGGGCCAGGGAACGGCTGGTCTTCAAGCGGAAGTCGTTGGTGAGGCCCTTCTCGACCCGGTCCCTCACCTCGTCCGCAGTGAGTCCTCGCGACGCATAGCGCGGGTTAAGGCCGCGTAACGAGTGGGCTTCCCCGCCGGAGTCCGCCGGCTGCCGCAATCCCCCTCCCTTCACCGCGTCACCCGCCCCGTCAAACCGACTCCCATCGCTCCTGCTTCATGCGCTCGCCTCCCGCGCCCCGGCAACCCTCCGGGCCCGGGCCCGTCAAACCGACTCCCATCGCTCCTGCCTCACGCTGCCCCTTTTCCGTGTCGTTCCCCGCCACCGCACGCGCAGGCATCCGTTTTCGCCGTCACCGTCGAATCCGAACGATGCCATCGCATTCTGCGTGGAAGGCAACGGCTATCGACCATATTCTAACTTAGCGGCCGGCAAAGCCGCCCATGGAGATCCGGGACGCCGCAGAAATCGCAGGAAAGAGGGCATCCGCAGGACCTCCTGACCGGGACGCCTCCCCACTCCCAGCCAAGCAAAGGGGGCCGGGCGGAACCCGGCCCCCGCCAGTCGTTTTCGCGTGGCTACGCCTCAGGCGGCGACCACCTCGCCGAACCTCTTGGGCTTGAACACCCGGTCCAGCAGGGGCACGAAGGCGTTGCCGATGAGGATGGAGTAGGCCACCGCTCCCGACGGCGCGCCGTAAATGCGGATGAGCACGATGGGTATCCCGATGATGAGCCCGAACACCACCTGCCCCCAGCGGTTGATGGGGCTGGTCACCCAGTCGGTTGCCATGAAGAAGGCTCCCAGCATAACGCCGCCGGCGAGGATGTGGTAGAGTCCGTCGGAGCCAAGGATGTAGGCCAGGATGAACACCGTCGCCAGTATGGTCGCCGGTATGACCCAGTTGATGACCTTGCGGTAGAGGAGATAGGCGCCTCCCAGAAGGATCCAGAAGCAGCCCACCTCGGAGATGGCCCCGCCGTAGTTCGCGAAGAGCAGGGCGGCGTATGAGGGAACGGGTCCCTCCAAGCCATGCTTGATGTAGGCAAGGGGGGTGGCCGCCTGCACGCCGTCGAAGCCTCCGGGGAGGAAGCCCAGGTGCCCCGTCCAGCTGGCCAGGAATCCCGAGCCGATGAGGATGAACACGAACCCGAAGAGGGCCGGGTTGAAGATGTTGCGCCCCAGGCCTCCCAGGAGCTCCTTGGCTATGACCACGGCCACGAAGGAGGCGATGATCATGTTCAGCCAGTGTATCTTGGCCGGCAGCAGGAGCGCCAGCAGCAACCCGGTCACCGCGGCCGACCCGTCGGAAAGGGTCACCTTCTTCTTCCGCGCCTTGCGCACCGCCCACTCGAAGAACATCGCCGATCCCACGCATACGGCCATGTTGAAGAGTGCGTTGTAGGTGAAAGCCACCAGCGCCGCGATGGAGATCGGGGCCAGCGCTATGAGCACGTCCCGCATGGCGATGGCGGTCTGCTCCTTGCTCTTGAGGTGCGGCGGCGGTGTGACTACCAGGTTATCCATTGCCATATGCCATCGCCTCCTCTACTTCTTCTTCAGGGCCGCTATCTCGGCCTTGGCCTTGCGCACGTAGTCCACGTGGGGGATGTATGCCGGGCACTCGAAGGAGCAGCAACCGCACTCGAAGCAGTCCAGAGCCCCCCACATCTCCGCCTTGTCCCACTGCCCCCTCTTCACCGACTGCACGATGAAGTTGGGGGAGAGGAACATGGGGCAGACCTCCACGCACTTTCCGCAGCGCACGCACTCCGACTCCTCTCCCAGGTCCACCACGTCGGAGGTGAGGACCACCACCCCCGAGGTGCCCTTGACCACGGCGGCGGAGGTGTCCGGCTGCGCCCAGCCGGTCATGGGGCCGCCCATGACGAGCTTCACGGGGTTGCCCACGAAGCCCCCGCAGGCCTCGATGAGGGTGGATATGGGGGTCCCGATGCGGGCCAGGAGGTTTGCGGGCTCCCGCACTCCGGGTCCGGTCACGGTGAGCACCCGCTCGTAGAGGGGCTTGCCCCAGGCGGCCGCCTCGAAGAGGGCCACGGCGGTGCCCACGTTCTGCACCAGGCAGCCCACCTCGGAGGGGAGCTTGCCCGGGGGGACCTTCCTTCCCGTCAAGGCGAAGATGAGCATCTTCTCCGCCCCTTCCGGGTACTTGACCTCGAGAATCTCCACCTCCACGTCGGGGTAGGAGGAGGCGCGGGAGCGCAGGGCGTCCGCCGCATCCATCTTGTTGGCCTCCACCCCGAAGATGACCTTGGAGGCTCCCACCGCCGTCTTGAGCAGGCGGGCGCCGGCCACCAGGTCGTCGGTGCGCTCCAGCATGAGGCGGTGGTCACAGGTGAGGAAGGGCTCACACTCGCAGGCGTTTATGATCACCGTGTCCACCGGCTTGTCGGCGGGCGGGGAGAGCTTGACGTGGGTGGGAAATGCCGCCCCTCCCATGCCCACGAGCCCCGCCTCCTTGGCGATCTCCCGGATCTCCTCGGAGGTCAGGGTATCCAGGTCCTTTCCCGGCTTCTTGGAGAACTCCGGCTGGGTGGCGTCGGGGGTGATGACCACGCTTTTCACCTTGGCCCCGGTGAAGTTGGGGACCTCGGCGATGGCCTTCACCGTGCCCGATACGGAGGCGTGCACCGGCGCCGAGACGAAGGCCTGGGCCTCGCCTATCTTCTGGCCCACCTCCACGCGGTCGCCCTCCTTCACCAGGGGCTCGCAGGGGGCCCCGATGTGCTGCTGCAGGGGGATGACCACCTCTTGAGGGATGGGGGCCTCCTTGATGGCCTTGCCCGAGGCCAGTTCCTTGTTGTAGGGGGGATGGATGCCTCCCTTGAAGGTCTTGAGCTCCGCCATGTCACTCACCCCCTCCCGCCGCCTGGCGCTCCAACCCCTCGTTGCGCTTGTTGATCACGTATCCGACGCCCGCGGCCGCCACCAGGCCCACCAGGGCCAGGCCGCCCCAGGGAGCACCGGGCTTGACGAGGGCCTCCCAGATGGTCACGCCGGCGGGCACCGTCGGCTTCTCCGGCAGGCCGTACTTCTCCGGAGCGTCCTCCAGCACGTAGATATAGTGCAGGCCGCCCAGCTCGCTCTCGCCGTATACCTGGGCCTTCTCCTTGCCCCTTTCGCTCTTGAGGAACTCCACCCGCTCCTTGGCCTTGGCCAGCATCTCTTCGCGGGTTCCGAAATCCAGCGCCCCTGTGGTGCAGGTCTGCACGCAGGCCGGGCGGTTGCGGGTGGGATAGGGGTCCTTGGCGTTCTTGGCCAGGTCCGGCGAGGCCTGCTCCGGGGTGGGGAAGGCGCCCGGCTCCTGGCTGATGCGGTCCAGGCACATGACGCAGCGGAAGATGCCCTTCTCCTTCTCGTCGTAGCGGCAGGCCTGGAAGGGGCAGGTGGCCACGCAGTAGTTGCAGCCGATGCACTGCTTGGGGTCCGTCTTCACCACGTAGGCTTCCTCGTCCCCCTCCTTCACCTTGTGCTTCTTGGTGGCGCCGCTGGGGCACACCTTGACGCAGGTGGCATCGGTGCAGTGCATGCACTGGTACTTGGTGAAGTACCAGTAGAGCTCGTCGTCGCTCTTCGGACGCTCCTCGGGCTCGTTGAACAGGATGCGCATCCAGCACTGCGCGGTGAGCTGCAGGGGGTTCTCGTAGGTGCCGTCGCAGTGGGTCTCCGTGTATCCTCGCTGGTTCCAGTTCTTGCAGGCTACCTGGCAGGCCCGGCATCCCGTGCATATGCTGGCGTCGAAGAGGATGGCCATGTCGGTCGGGTTAGCCATTTTACTTCACCTTCCTTAGGTTCACCAGGAATGCCTTGGATTCGGGTATGGTGGTGTTGGCGTCTCCCACGTGCGGCGTGAGCTGGTTGGCGGCGTAGTTCTTCTTGGACATGCCGTCCCGCTCCGGCCCGCCGGTGGCAAGGCCGATGAACCCGTAATGCCAGGTCATCCCCACTATGTGGACCTTCCTGGTGCTGCCGTTGTCCCCGATCTCCAGGGGCTTCAGGCGCACGGTGACCACGGCCACGCCCTGCACCTTGCCGCGCTTGCTCTCCACCTCCACCAGGTCGCCGCTCTTGATGCCCAGCTCGTCGGCGAGTTCCTTGGAGATCTCGACGAAGTGCTCAGGCATGGCCTCGACCAGCCAGGAGTTGTTGCGGGTCATCTGTCCCGCCTGCCAGTGCTCGGTCACCCGGTAGGTGGTGCCCACGTAGGGGAACCGCTCGTCCCCCACCTCGGCGAAGCCCCATCTCTCGGGCTCGTTCTTGGCAGAGGGCCACTCGAGCACCGCCGCCGGGTTGTTCTGCACCGAGGAGAGCATGTTCTTCACCGGGCTTTCCCGCGGCTCGTAGTGCTCGGGGAAGGGGCCCTCCACCAGGGAGTTGGAGAAGAGGCGCGCCACCAGGGCGCCCGGCTCCCGGTTCAGGAAGTAAGGATTGGCACCCGAACGAGTGCGCATGGTGGCCTTGCCCTTGAGGTCCGCGGGGAAGGCCGCGTCCGTGCTGGCCTGGGCGTAGAAGTCGGGCACGTCGTTCTTCATCCCCAGGGTGTCGTCGTCCTTGAAGGTGAAGAGGGCCTTGTCCGGCGCGAAGGGCTTACCCGACCAATCACAGGCGCAGCGGTTGTAGATGATCCTGCGGTTCAGCGGCCATGCCCAGGCCCAGTTGGGTGCGGTCCCCAGGTCGATCATCCTGGCGTCGGACGGCGGGTTCTCGGTGTAGATGGTCACCCCGTCCTTGCCCAGCCAGTAGACCGGGGTCTTCTGGAAGTGCCACTGCGCCTTGTTGAAGGGGATGCCGTTCCATTCCTTGGCCTGCTTGTCCCGGGGGATCTTGGTCTTGCCGTCCTCCCCCTTGGGGAGCTGGCCCTCGATGCCAAGGATCTTGGCCGCGGTCTCCACGTCGGCGTCGCTGGCCCACTGGCCGCAGTAGATCCAGGTACCGCTCACCGTGGAGCCGTCGTCCTTGAGATTGGCGAAGCTGGTGACGGGCTTCTTGAAAGCCGCCTCCCAGGAGAACTCGCCCTCCGGCCAGGTGAAGCCGCTGATCTCCATCTGCACCTGGTCCAGGTCGGGCTCGCCGTGCTCGTCCTCGTCGTAGGCCCAGAAGAGCTCGGTCACGCATTCCTTGCCCTTGCCCCCCTCGGCCTTGTAGAGCTCCTTCACCGCCTTCATGATCTGGTGCATCATCCAGCCGTCGGGCTCGGCGTCGCCGGGCGGCTCCACCGCCTTCCAGCGGTACTGGGCGAGCCTTCCTGAGTTGGACACCGAGCCGGGCTTCTCTACCGAGGAGGCGGCGGGAAGCACCCACACCTCGGTCCGGATGTCCTTGGGCTCCACGCCGGGGCGGCGCCAGAAGTTCATGGATTCCGTCTCCCAGAGGTCGGCGGCCACGAACCACTCCAGCTTGTCCATGGCCTCAGCCTCCAGGTTGGAGCAGGCCCCGCCCACCACCGGGTTCTGGCCCCAGGCGATGAACCCCTTGATGATGCCCGCGTACATGTCCTCGAAGAGGCCGATGTGGGTGTAGTTCTTGCCCTTCTTCACCTTGGGGTGCAGGTCGTAGGCCTTGTCCAGCCCGTTTGCCTTGGCGTATGGGCCGTAGTAGGCCATGAGGTAGCTGTTGAAGAAGCGGGGTTGCCAGGACCATATGCCCACCTTGGGGGTGGTCTTCTCCAGGTACTTGGCGTGATCCGGGTGGTCGGTGGAGTTGGGCACTGTCATGTACCCGGTGAGGATATGCGAGAGGAGCCCGAAGTCCGTGGACCCCTGCACGTTGGACTCGCCGCGCAGGGCGTTGATGCCCCCTCCCGGTAGGCCGGTGTTGCCCAGCAGAGCCTGCAGGATGGCGAAGGCGCGTATCTTTTCCGTCCCGAAGGTGAACTGGGTGAGGCCCATGGCGTACATGAGGTTACCCGTCTTTTCGCGCTTGTGGGTGATGCCCACGTAGCACTCGGCTATCTCCTTGAACTTGGCGGGGTCCATGCCGCAGACCTTGGCCACCACGCTGTTCTCGCCCTCATAGGTATAACGGGCTACGTGCTCCTTGAGCTTGGCGAAGACCGTGCCCGCGATGGCCTCGTCGGGGTTGGGTATGAAATTACCGTTGGCGTCCACCGGCCCCACGGGAACTCCCCGCCCCTTGAAGGTCGGGTCCTCGGCGATGGGGATGAGCTGCACGCGTATGGGCTCCCCCGTCGCGGGATCGGTCTGGTAGGTCCAGGTCTTGGTGTCGTACTTCCTCTTCTCCTTGTCGTAGCCGCTGAAGTAACCGTCCAGCTCCGCCGGGCCCTTGTAATCCGGGTTCACCAGGATGGGGGCGTTGGTGTAGTTCTGGACGTACTCCCAGTTGATGTAGTTCTTGTCGATGGCGTACTTGATGAGGGCGTTGAAGAAGGCGATGTCCGTCCCCGGCCGGATGAAGGAGAAGAGGTCGGCGCGGGCGGCGGAGCGGGTGAAACGCGGGTCCACCACGATGATCTTGGCGCCGTGATCCTCCCGGGCCTTCTCCAGCCACTTCCAGCTGACGGGATGGTTCTCGCTGGGGTTGGCGCCGCAGATCATGAAGACGTCGGCGTTCCTGAGGTCCACGTAGTGGTTGGTCATGGCCCCCCGGCCGTACGTGCCGCCGAGACCGGCGACTGTGGCCGAGTGTCATATGCGGGCCTGGTGCTCTATGTACACCAGGCCGAGGCCGCGGGCGAACTTGGAGGCCAGGTAGCACTCCTCGTTGTCAAGAGCAGCGCCCCCAAGCTGGGCGATGCCCTCGCAACGGTTGACCGTAACCCTGGTTCCGTCGATCTCCTCCGTCTCCACGAAGGTGGCGTCGCGGGTGTCCTTGATGAGGCGGGCGATCCTGGGGATGGCCTCCTCCCAGGTCTTCTCCTCCCAGTCCGTGCCGCCCGGGGCGCGGTAGAGCACTTTCGTGAGCCGCCTCTTGTTGCCGGAGATCTGGCCGATCGACTGGCCCTTGGAGCAGAGGCTGGCCCGGTTGATGGGGCTGTCGGGGAGACCCTCTATGTTCACCACCTTGCCGTCCTGCACGCTGACGATGGCCGAGCATCCCACGGAGCAGTAGGGACACACGGTGGTGGTCTCCTTTGCCTCGCGGATGCGCAATTCCTCGCCCGCGGCGAAGGCGGGTGTGGAGAACCCGAGTTGCGAGAGGGCCGCGACGCCTATGCCGGCGCCCGACAGCTTGAGGAAACTTCTTCGCGAAAGTTCCATACTCTCCCCCCACTTTCCTAGGTCGACTCCTACAGTTACCAGAGCATATCTCTTACGTGGCATATAATATGGATAATCCCTTGCGGGAAGGGTTTTCCCCTCGCTTCTTATTTCAAGGTCCAGGGTCGCGGCTAGCATTCCGCATGCTCAAATCGGCGCAATTATACTATCGTTTTCTATTTCAGTGCAATATCGCGACAGCTGACCGCAACGCGCCACAAACCCTCCTTTTTCCACATCTATCTCCCCGCGACCCGTTCTCACACCCGCCGCCGCATCGTTCACCCGTGCAAGGAGGCACTCCCTCATGCAATCCCTTGCGCGCTCCCGCAATCAGGCAAATATGGTGCGGCAACCCCTGCGGTAGCCCTTCTCCTCCGCCGCAAGGTCCAGGTGGGCGGTAGCCAGGTCCTCGAGGGGGATGACCAGCTCCTCCTCCTTACCGGTGAAGGAGGCGGTTACCTTGAGGTACTTCCCGCAGCCGTCGCACAGGTATACGCGATGGGCGGGGTCTTCCTCCACGTAGATGTAGCGCAACTTCGCCTGGTCGGTGCTCATGCAGAACGGGCACATCATGCGGGGGAAGCCCCAGCGCGTGCCGCAGCGGGAGCATTCCAGCACCCGCAGCCCGTCCTCGGGACGCAGGTAGCCCATGATGGGGAGGTCGCCGCATACCGGGCATGTACCACGGGCCACCTGGTCCAGGTCCGCACGGCGCGCCAGCGACCCCGCCGCCTTCCAGTAGAAGGGAGCGAGCGAGACGTGGAGCAGGAGATAGAGGAGCGCCGGCTCCGCCGCCTCATCCTCCATGAGCCCGGCAAGCCGTTCCTCGTCGCGTTCCAGGAAGGCGTCCACCATGTCGCGCAGGACCTCGTCCACCTTCTCACCCCGGAGGAAATCCTCCAGGCCTTCCACGCCCTTCTTGCTCTTCCTGCGCAGCACCTCGATGATCTCCGTAATCATCTCCTTCAGGAGAGCGAGGTCGATCTCCATCTCCTCCGCCTCGAGAAGAAGGCGCCCCTCCTGCAGGCGGTAGGAGATCTGCGCTCCCTCGATATGCGGAAGGCGGTCCGGTATGCGCTGGGAGAGCTTTCTCTGCACGGAAAATATCCCCCTGTAGAGGGCGGTGACGCCCTTCAACCTGGTATTATTTTCCACATACTCCCGCGCCCTACGGTTCACCAGGCTCTTGCTTATCCTGCGCTGCTTCAGTCCGAAATCGCCTATGGCAACCCACCTCTCTTTCCGCGTCCGCAACGCAAATCTCCCCGGAGCGGCATCACACCTGCGCGCCGGCCGTCATACCGCCTCCAGGCAAACGCCATATCCGCGCGCGCCGGCGTTCTCAAACCATACCACAGGGGGATATGTGCCGCCACCATGTTTCTGAACCTGGGCACCATGTTTATGAACCTGGGTACCATGCTATTTGACCTTGCCACAACCTCTTTCAATCGCCCAACTCCGCCTCCAAGGCCTCCCTCCTGCGCTGCGCGCCCCTCCTCCCCAGCATGGCGAAGAGGATGCTCCCCTCGTAGAGAAGGAACATGGGGGCGGCCACCAGCACCATGGTGATGGGGTTCCAGTCCGGCGTGATGAGGGCAGCGAAGACGAGGATGAAGATCACCGCGTAGCGCCAGTTACGGTGCAGCCTCTGGGGAGTCACGATGCCCAGACGCACCACCAGCCATACCACCAGGGGGGTCTCGAAGGTGAGCCCCAGCGCCGCCATGAGCAGGGCCACCAGCCCCACGTAATCCCCGGCCATGAGCACGGGGCTTATCCTTCCCGCCGCCTGCCCCACCAGCCAGTTGAGGCCCACGGGGAGGATGTAGAAATAGCAGAAGGCCGCGCCGGCCAGGAAGAATATTATGATGAAGAAGAGCGCGCTGTACATGAAGCGCTTCTCCCGCTTGCGCAGCGCGGGTGCTATGTAGGCCAGTATCTCGTACAAGATGACCGGGAGGGCGATGACCAGGGCCGCGTACATGGCGATCTTGAAGCGTACCATGAAGGGCTCGAGCACCGTCTGGTAGTAGAGATTGAGGGGGATGTCGGCCTTGCTGGCCGGCTCCTTGAGGAAGTCGAGGATCTCCCAGGAGAAGACATAACCCACGCATACGGCCACCAGCAGGGCGAGGAACATGACGATTATGCGCCGCCTGAGCTCCTCGAGGTGCTCGATAAAGGTCATCTTCTGGTCGGCCAAATAAAGCCTCCGCAGGTCAGCTCGCTTCGCTCAAGGGGGATGTCCGGCGGTCTCCGCGTCGGGAACCCGGGCGGTTCAGTCCTCTTCCTCCGCGGCCTTCTTTTTCTTCTTGGGAGCTTCCTCATCCTCGTCCGAGCCCTCTATGCCCTCCTGTATGGCCTTGGAGACCTCCTGGCTGGAGGCCCGGAACTCGCGGATGGCCTTGCCCACCGAGCGACCTATCTTGGGGAGCTGCGCCGGCCCGAAGATGATCAGGGCGATGAGGAGAATCACGCCCAGCTCGGGGAGACCGAAGCTCTGGAAAAGTGCCAGCATTATGTCCTTCCCTCCTTCACATCGCTTGTAAACTCTTCCCGTCGGGCGTTTCCCACCGGACGCCCGTTAAGCCTTTTCGCATCGGCCACGCTCAACCGTCACGCCTGTTTGCACTCATTCTTCACGCTCATACTTATCATTATGCAATGGCGGCCATTATGCAATGGCGGCCGTTGAGCGCCGAGGGCATCGTCCCGCGGAACCTGTTTCCGCCCGCCGCGGCCGCCGGCAAACCGTTCCGGCGGCCTCACCGGGCCGAAAAAATAAACCCCAAAGGGCATTCATAATATATTAGACCTACCCCTGCGGGTAGTCAAACGCATCGGAGCATCCATCTCCCCAGCTCGAATGCCAGCTTCACTATTTTTTCCTCGATCTCGTTGAAGTCTTTCGCCTCCTCGACTAACCTAAGCATCAGAGAGGACATGTCGAACATTTGAGAGATCACCCCTTTCTTCCTTGTTTTGCTGTTTTGTCAGGATGATAGGGTGGTCTCTCAACCTTTTTCAACCCGGAAAGCGCCTACCGAAACGTTACAGCAACGGATGATGAGGTGGTCTCCCAACCTTTTTCAACCCGGAAAGCGCCTATCGAAACGATACAGCATCGGGCGCAAGGGACGGGCGGTGACGCCACGGCGCACCCCATCTCCTCGGACACGCGTGAAGGCGGGGGCGGCGAGGCCTTCGGCCGCCTCCTCCTTTCCCGCACGCCGGAGCATTACCCGTTTCCCTGGGTTCCTCCCATATCTCCACCGTATCTCGCATCCTTTCTTCCGTATCTCGCTTCCGTCGATTAGCGCTTCCCTCCTACCGCACATGGATCCGCGGGCCCACGCCCTCTCGAACCTCGGGACGCCGCCTGCGGCGCGGCGCCTACACGTTCCCGGGGTGGTGTATCATATTTGCTGGATATGACTTCCTGGACATAACCGGACGGGTAGGGCGGCCGTCTCGCGCAGGCCCGCCCGTCCCCCGGGCCGGCATGGCACGTCGCATGCATGGGTACGGCGATGCCGGTACGACCGGAAGAGGAGGTGCGCGAAGGGTGCGTGGGAGAGGTCTCGGTGGCCTGTGCGCGGCGATGGCCGTTCTCGCCCTGCTCGCGGCGCTCCTTTCCGCCGGATGCGGAAACGACGGCGACCGGGGGGAGAGGCTGGCGCAGGTCACCGAGGCGGCCACGGCTTTCCTCGACGCCCTGGGCGGCCTGCGGGTGGAGGGGCTGCGCGAGATGTTCAGCAGGCAGTATCTCGAGGACAACCGGGTGCCGGATCCTCTGACCCCGGCGCAGATCCTCGCCTCCATGGGCTACCTCAACTCCTACCGCTTCCTCCCCGACCAGGACGTGGTGGTCGAGGGGGACCGCGCGGTGATCAACGTGGTCCTCAGCATCCAGGGGAGCGGCGAGAGGGAGGAGACCCTGGCCATGGTGCTGGAAGAGGGCGCCTGGAAGGTGGACGGCTTCACCGCCCTGGACTGGTCGTCGCAGCCGCCGGCGGAGGAGGGCAGGCGCGCCCAGGTGGAGGTGGCCCTGCGCGATTTCCTCGTCGCCTGCGTGGACGGCGACACCTCCTACATCTTCAAGCACCTCAGCAAGGCTTACAGGGAGAAGCACCGCCTGGAGAAACCCTGGACGGCGGCTGAGTTCTCGGGCATCTTCGGCACCGCCCGCTCCTACGACTTCAAGCCCGACGCCATCATGATGGAGGACAAGGCCGCCGCGGTGGACGTGACCATCGAGTTCGGCACCCGCGGCAACCTGGAATCGGAGACCTCCCGCGTGCGCCTGGTAAGAGAAGGGGAAGAGTGGTTCGTCGACGCGTTCCCCTTCTTCATCTACTGATCCTGCCGATGCCCCTTCGTGCCCTCGCTACCCGGAGGACAGCACGGTTACGCGTATGGGCACGTGCCCAGCAAGGATCCTTCGCGCCACGCAAGAGCACGGCGCCTTTCAGGACGGATTCGCTTGGCATATTCTGCCATATCACGCCATGCCGAACGGATGCTTGCCGGCGAAAGCCCGGCGAAAACCATGACCCGACCGGAGCTCATGCAACGTGCGGATTGATGAACCTTCTGCGGGGGGTGGGATATAATCTAATACGCGATCCTCTCCGAAGTCGCGGATGGCCGGGAGGGGCAGAACGCGGGGACACGGTACGAACACGCTTCGCGGCGAATATCCTTGGAGGAACGATGGCGCCCGTCGAGGGATACGTCGAGTACAAGCGGAGGGAGTTCTGCAAGGACGTGAAATGCCCGGTGCAGGCGGAGCTGGATGCGCTCGAGGAGGGGTCGGCAAGCTACGAGGAGAAGAGACTCGTGTGCAGGGAGCACTGCAGGTTCACGGCCCACCAGTTCCATCACTGGCTCATCGACAAGGGGTATATCATAATCCGTCCCGAGTAGTGGCCCTCCGCGCGCGGCGGGACGGATGCGGCGGGATGGATGCGCCGGGCTGCGTGCGGCAGGCGGCGTGCGCCAGGCGGCGTCCATGAACGTCCATGAGGTAAGCCGTTCACGACGAGGAGGTCCTGAGATGCCGGATGCGGGAGGAATTCTTGAGGCGCGGGACGTATCCGAAATGGAAGCGGAACGGCCCGCGAGCGGAAGGGGCAGGCACATCAAGGGATGCGAGCACGTGGACTGGGGGATGAGGAACCGCCTTGCGCGGCTGATCCGGGAGGACGGCCGCTGCTTTTTCATGCCCATCGACCACGGCTATTTCCAGGGGCCGACGCGCTGCCTGGAAAGGCCGGGAGAAACCGTCCGCGACCTTATTCCCTACTGCGACGCCCTCTTCGTGACCCGCGGGGTCCTGCGAAGCTGCATAGACCCGGACAGCGACATCCCCATCATCCTCCGCGTGTCGGGGGGGACCAGCGTGGTGGGCAAGGACCTCGCGGACGAGATCGTGACCACTTCCATCGACGACATCGTGAGACTGAACGTGTGCGCGGTAGGAGTTTCAGTGTTCATCGGCACCGAATACGAAAAGCAGACCCTCGGCAACCTCAGCGCCATGGTGAACGAGTGCGAGAAGTACGGCATACCGGTGATGGCGGTGACCGCGGTGGGCAAGGAGCTCGAAAAGCGTGACGCCCGCTACCTGAGCCTCTGCTGCCGCATCGTGGCCGAGCTCGGCGCGAAGGTTGTCAAGACCTACTGGTGCGAGGATTTCGAGAAGGTCACCAACGGCTGCCCCGTCCCGGTGGTGATGGCGGGCGGGCCGAAATGCGAGAGCGAGCTCGAGGTCTTCGATTTCGTCTACGACGGCATGCGGAAGGGCGCCATCGGCGTGAACCTGGGGAGAAACGTGTGGCAGAACCCGGCGCCCGTCGCCATGGCGAAGGCCCTGCGCGCCATCATCCACAGCGACGCGACGCCGCGGGAAGCGGTGGAGATCTACAAGGAGAACGCATAACGAGGCCGGGGGCGCGGCCGGATAACGTGTAGGGGAGCGCCGGAACGGGGTGGTCGGACCTTGCGCGTAGCGAAATACTACAGCAACAGCGATATCAGGATCGAGGAGATGCCGGTCCCCGACATCGGGCCGCGGGAGATGCTGGTCAAGGTCATGGCGAGCGGCATCTGCGGCAGCGACGTCATGGAATGGTATCGCATTAAAAAGGCCCCCCTGGTGCTGGGACACGAGATCGCCGGCGAGATCGTGAAGACGGGAGACGAGGTCGGCCGCTACCACCCGGGCCAGCGGGTCTTCGTCTCGCACCACATACCGTGCAACACGTGCCGGTACTGCCTCAGCGGCAACCACACGGCGTGCGAGACGCTGCACACCACCAATTTCTTCCCCGGCGGGTTCGCCGAGTACCTGCGCGTGCCGGAGCTGAACGTGGACCGCGGCGTCTTCCCCCTCCCCGATGACATGACCTACGACCAGGCCACCTTCATCGAGCCGCTCGCCTGCGTCGTGCGCGGCCAGAGGCTCGCGCAACTCGAGGCGGGCCAGAGCGTGCTCGTCCTGGGAAGCGGCATATCGGGGCTTCTGCACGTGGCCCTCGCAAAGGCCCTCGGGGCAGGGAGGATAATCGCGACCGACATAAGCCGCTACCGCATGGACGCGGCGCGGCGCTTCGGGGCGGACGGGGTCATAGCGGCGCATGACGACGTGCCGGCGCGCGTCAAAGAGCTGAACGACGGGAGGCCGGCCGACCTGGCCATCGTCTGCGCCGGGGAGCTCTCCGCCTACGAGCAGGCCCTCGCGTCCCTTGACCGGGGCGGCAGGCTGCTCTGCTTTGCACCGACCAGGCCGGGCGTCGCCCTGCCGGTGCCGATAAACGACTTCTGGCGGAACGGGATCGCCATACTGCCGTCCTACGGGGGGAGCCCCAGGGACATCATGACGGCCATGGACCTCATCAGGGCAGGGCGGGTACCGGTGGAGGAGATGATCACCCACCGCCTCCCCCTGGAAGAGGCCGCCGAGGGGTTCAGGCTGGTCGCTGAGGCGTCGGAGTCGATAAAGGTGATCCTCCTGCCGCACGGCCGGTAAGCCGGGTGAATGAGCCGGATGAAAGACCCGTCACGCGAAGCAAGGAGGGAGGAACACATGGGCGAGGAAGTCTGGGCGAAGGCGGCGACGGCCATGATCGCGGCGGGAGCCATCCCGTTGCCCGTGAGCGACACCGTGCTCGAACTGCTGCGAACCATCATGGACGAGGAGGAGGCGGCGTTCATCCCCATCTTCACCAAGCCCTCGCTGAACATGGAGGAGATAAGGGAGCGCTGCGCGATGGACGATGCCGCCATCGGGTCCATGCTGGACCGGCTCCTGCACAAGGGGGTGCTCATGGTCACCACCAGCAGGAGCACGGGGGTTGAGGTCTATACCCTCATGCCCCCCTTCCCGGGCCTCTTCGAGCTGACCCTGGTGCGCGGGGAGAAGGGGGAGAAGGAGCGGCGGCTCGCGGTCCTCTTCGAGAGGCTCTTCGAGGAGCTCTCCCGGCTGGTGCAGGCCAACTACGAGAACGTGGTCGAGGCCCTGAAGGTCATACCGCCCCTAACCAGGGTGGTGCCGGTGGAATGCGAGGTGGACTTCGGGGGGGAGGGCGTCATGCCCCTGGAGGACGCCATGGAGATCGTGGACAAGTTCGACACCTTCGCCGTCAGCCACTGCTACTGCCGGCATCACAAGGACCTCCTCGGCAAACCGTGCGGGGTGACGGACGAGAAGCTGAACTGCCTCACCTTCGGAAGGTCGGCCAGGTTCATGATCGACTACGGTTTCGGGAAAGAGATCTCCCGCGAGGAGACCAAGAGGATACTCAGGGAATGCGAGGAAGCGGGCCTGGTCCACAAGTTCTTCCACGAGAAGAACGACCCGGAGAGGGACGAGTTCGCCCTCTGCAACTGCTGCAAGTGCTGTTGCGGCACCTTCGAGCTCCATTACCGCGGGGCCGCCCCCATGCATACCTACGCTTCGCACCGGGCGGTCATAGACGCCGAGCTGTGCAACGCCTGCGGGGTGTGCGTGGAGATGTGCCCCATGGAGGCGGTGTCGCTCGCCGACGGCGCGGCCGTCGTGGACGAGAAGAAGTGCATCGGGTGCGGCGTGTGCGCCTACCACTGCGCGAGCGAAGCCGCCACGCTGGAACGCACCGGCATGCGGCAGGTCTACGTCCCCCCTCCCCGCAAACGATGAGGGAACGGAGAATATTCACTCCAAGATGCGCCGCATGAAACACAACGCCATGCAGGCGCATGTTCTTGGTATTATCTACCATTTATCGATCAAGAAAAGGGGCTATGCTCACCGGGCGGGATTTTTCCGGACTACAACCAGAGCGGCCATGTAGCCTTCCTCCAGGGGCAGGCGACCGGGAGGGAACACGCATGCGAGGCGCCGCCGGAGCCCGTTCCCTCCGGACGCACGTCATCTTTCGTGAGGGGTGAGCCTGCCGTCCGCCATCCCGAAGGCGCGGTCGGCGACCTTCACGATGTCCTCGTCGTGGGTGACGATGATGACGCACTTGCCGTCCTCCCGCGCCAGCTTGACCAGGATGTCCACCACCACGCGACCCGTGGCGCTGTCCAGGTTGCCCGTGGGCTCGTCGGCCAGGATGATGTCGGGGTCGTTGGCCATGGCCCGGGCGATGGCCACCCGCTGCTTCTCTCCCCCGCTCATCCGGTTGGCATTGGCCCGCTGCAGCCTCCCGTCTATGCCCATGCGGGAGAGCAGCTCCTCCGCCCTGCCGCGCTGCCGCGACGCGGGTACCGCCAGCAGGTCCATGGGCAGCATGACGTTCTCCAGCGCCGTCAGGGCCGAGATGAGGTTGAAGAACTGGAAGACGAAACCCACCCTTTCCCGGCGATAACGGATGAGGTCCGCCGTCGGGGAGGCGATATCCTCGCCGAAGGCCCATATCTCGCCCCCGTCGGGGCTCTCCAGGGAACCGACGAGGTAGAGCAGGGTGGTCTTGCCGGACCCGGAGGGCCCCACGATCACCGTCACCTCGCCCTTCCGCGCCTCGAAGCTCACGCCGTCCACGGCGACGACATCCCCCGCCTTGGCCCGGAAGGTCTTGCTCAACTCCTTAACCCGCAGCGTGTCCTGCACGGGCAGGTCACCTCCCGCTTCTTTCCTATTCCATGCTGAGGACCCGCGCCGGTCTCAGCCTCGTTATCCATATCACCGGCACCGCCATCCCCAGCAGGCTGATGCCGGTCAGGATGAGGATGCCGTAGACGAGCAAATCCGCCTGGTATATCACGTTCAGGTCGACGGTCTCCTCCTTCTTCGTGACGGGCGTGTAGAGGCCGCCTTCCTTGTACAGCTTGCGGTCCGAGAGGTAATCGCCGGTGTACGCCTTTTTCTCCACCACCTCGACGCTCTTCTCCGTGCTTTCGGAGAGCAGCCAGTTCCCGAGGCCCTCGCTTATGAGGATGGCGGCGCCGGTGGCGAGGATGACCGACACCAGGCAGATGCAGATGACCTCCACCGCGTACTGGCCCACCACCTGGAGGTCCGTGGCCCCTATGGCCTTGAGCACCCCCAGCTCCCTGGTCCTGCCCCCGATGATGATGGCCATGGCCAGAAGGATGATGAGGGCGCAGGCCCCCAGGGCGCCCGCCAGGCCTATGGTCGAGGTATTCCCCACCTTCTGCAGGGGCTCGGATATCTTGCGGTAATCCGCGTCGTCCGTCACGAACTCGTACCTGTTCCCCTGCGCGATCTCCCGCGCGAAGGCCTCCTGCAGGGCGGCGGTGCTCTCCACGCTGTCGAAGTAATAGGAACCCAGCTCAACGTAGCCCGGCATGCCGCTCAGCTCCTGCACGATGGGGAGGGGGGCGAAGAGCTTGTTGCCGGCGGGGTTGTAGTCCAGGATGCTCTCCCTGCGGCGCTCCGCTTGCTGCGTCTCGTATATGCCGATGATCTCGAGCTCCATGGTGTTCTCGCCCCTGCCGCCGCCGACGACCACGGCCTCTATCCTGTCGCCCACGGAGAGCCCGTTTTCCTCGGCCATGTTCTTCTCCACCAGCACCACGGGGTTCTTCTGCAGGTAATCCCGGTAGGTATAGAAGGAGCCCTCGATCAGCTCCTTGTTCCCGTTGAGGAAATCGGAGGCGGAGGCGCCGTTGGTGTTTCCCTCGAACACGAAGAGGTTGCCCAGGGTCTGCCTGTTCAGTCCCTCTATCCCCCGCCTCGCCAGCTCCTGGTCCGTCGCGTATTTCGCCAGCGGGGCCAGCTCCGAGTTCACCACGCCCCGGATGATGATGCCGGCGTTGATGATCTTGTCGTAGGTGAGTATGTGTTCCTGCCGGGCAAAGGAGTCCGCCAGCTCCTCGGGCAGGTGAAACCTGGCCCTGTACTCTATCTCCTCCTGCTCGTCCCTGCTGCGCGCCTCGCGGTTCCTCTGCGCCTCCCCCTTGTTCAGCTCCTTCTCGAAGACCTCGAGTATGTAGTCCGAACCGACCCGCAGTTCGCCGTAGTTGCCGACGCTCCTCTTGATGCTCGCGACCTGGTCGTCCGCCGCCAGCTTCACCACCAGCATGGAAAGGGAAAACGTCAGGCAGACGAAGAGCAGCAGGACCACGATGAGGTTGCCCAGGGGGTGGCGCCGGAAACTCTTGAAGCCCCTCTTTATCGCGCGCATGGACGTTGTTCCCTTTCCCGCGGATCAGGCCTTGAAGCCGGCCAGGCTTATCTTCACCTCTTCGCCGCTGTCGCTTCCCCTCGTCTTATGGATGACGAGGCGGGTGTCGTCCCCGCCCGGGTTGAAGCCCTCGTTCTTCGCCGTGCTCAGCGGGTTGAGGTCGAAGAAGAGAAAGACGCCCTCCAGCTTTTCCCCCACCTTCAGCTTGTAGAGCACCGGGCTCAGGTCCGCGTAGTCGAGGAGGGCGGCGGAGATGACATGGTCGTCCACGTACCTGCCGAAAGCACCCGTGTCGCCGTAGTAGGAGCGGTAGTCCTCCGCGTCTATGGCGGGGCTCTCCAGGCGGAAGGAGTACTGGGAGAGGTCGACCAGCCCGTCGCCGACGTTCTCCAGGGCCAGCTCCACCTCGAGGTAGTCCCCCGCCACCTCCCGCTGGTTGGAGGCGATGACCTTCCTGTTGGAGTCGTTCCTGGTGACGTCCACCACCGTGATGCGCGCGCCCGCGAGGACCTCCGAGGGACCGGGCCGGGAGGTATCCGGTTTTGCGGATCCCCCGCTCACGTCCTCCCCTTCGCCCGCGGCGGTTTCGCCTTGGCCGGAACCCAGGTCGCCCAGGTTCAATCCCCTCAGGTCCTCCTCCGTCATCCCCGGGGGCAGTATCACGCCTTCCTCCTTTTCCTCCCGGGCATCCACGCCGCCGCCCCCACAGGAGACGAGAACCACGGGGGAGATGAGCAACAGCGCCAGGAGCGCGGGCAACATCGCCCATCCGCCGATCTGGTGAAGTTTGTCATATTTTTCCATTACGACTTTCCCTTTCCTCGAGTTATGCGATGGCCAAAGAATGTCGCTGCCGCGTCGCTTACTGCAAAGGACCCTTCCCGCCGTCCCGGCGCGCAAGTTCGCCCTTTGAGCGGGAGGCTAAAAATCCCTTTCCATCCTGTATTCTTTCGCCTTTCCCGTTACCTCGCCTATCTCCGCCTTCAGGGCCTCTATGCGCGCACGTCCCTCCTCGAACTCATCCCCCGTCAAGTACGACCGTATCTTCTTCTCGTCCAGGGTGGAGAGCACGTCGAGGACCTTGCCGAACCACCCCTCGATGAAATCCATCAGCTCGTCCGTCTTGCGAGCGACGTCGATCATCATCGCCGCGTATTCCTTCTCTTCCTCGACGCCGCCCAGCGAGTTCACTTCCCGGTACGCGAGCTCCATGTCGTAGGCCAGCGACCGCACGTTCTGCAGCGCGGTGTTATACCGCTCTATGGGTCCCCCGGGGCTGGCCACCGCCTCGGGGCTGGGTCCCTGCAGGATGGCGAAGAAGTCCTGCAGCGCCTTGCTCAGATCATCCGCCTCGGCCGACATCCTGTAGGCATAGCTGTCTCCCCTGTTGATATACTGGAGGGCCCTGTCCTCGCCGCTCAACCCGCATCCCGCAAGCGCGAGCGCCAGGGAAAGCACCAACGCGACGACAAAAAAGAACCCCCTTGTCCTTTTCACCCCGCACACCTCCCGTCCGATGCCATCTCCTTCCCACGTGCGCCCATGCGGGCGGCGCATGTGCGCCCCCTACGAGTACTTCCCTTTCATCATCGGGACAGGGCCTTGCGGGCTTGAACACCCATCCTGCCTCGCACCGGCCGAAGGCACTTGCCGAGAGGACATTCCTGACCCTTCGACCTCTACCATGCACGCCCCGACGCATATCGCCGGTCTATCCGGCAACCTTGCACCCCCTTGCCCGGGAAGCGCCCGTGCGGGACCGCATACCCAAGAATCCTCGCGGAAAGGCGGCAACGCGACCTGCCCAGGACGCGAAGGGCCGTTCCGCGCGCCGCTGCGAGAAAAGCGGGCGCTACTTCTCGAAGAGGCGGCGCGTGTTTCAGGGGGGATCCGGGTCCAGGTAGCAGCGGGCGGTGGCGGTGACCTCGCATCCGCCCGGCTTCAGGATGAGGTGGTCGACCCTGCGGACGGCCCGCACGGTCACCCAGAGGTACCTGCCATCGCCGCCGAAGTCGCATGCCGCCACGCGGCAGCCGTTGCGTGAGGCGTAATCCTGCGCCGCGCGCCGCGGGTCCGTGCCCACCCCGAAGAGCGGCGTGAGCTCGAGTCCCGCGGCCTTGGCGGCGGCGTCGGCTGCCGTCTGGGCCTGCGAGCGCGCGGCGTAGAGCACGGTGGCGTCGTGCAGCACCACCCCGAAGAAGAGCATCACCGGGATGAGCGCCGCGGCCACCAGGGTGGAAGCCGCCCTCTCATCCCCGAGAAAGCCGGCCCGCAACGGCCTTAGCGGGCGTGTGAGCCGCGTGCCGCCCGGTTTCAACGTCCTGCCCGCACCTCCCTCTGCGAACACACATGTCATGTCTTCAGGGAAAATCATGCCTTCAGGATAATGGTCTTGACGGAGGAGTTAGCCCTGCCGGCGTCCTTCCTTCCGCTCCCAGACCGTTGCGGATGTGGCTCCACGTACGCGTCGCTCACTGGCCAGTCCTCGGCACGGTGCCTCATGAACAGGATGGCCCGGTCAGCCCTAGATCGTTCGCCGCCATGGGGTCCCAGGGGCATGCCCCCGGGGCATTGTCGTATCCGTCACCCGCCCGGTGCCGTGACGAGGACCCCCCTTTTCCTCAGTTGCCCTCGCGGTCGTTCTCGATGCGCATCTCCGCCCTGCCCCGCACGGTAACCTCGGGGAAGAACCTGGCGAGGGCGGGGATGGCCAGGGGCACGTCGTACTCCACCTCCACCCTTATCCACTCGCCCCGGCGTCGCGGACCGCTCTCCACCGCCACCCGCAGCCTGTCCTGGTCCATGCCCGCGGCGGCCCTCGCCGCGGCGCCTTCTATCAACGCGACATTCGCGGTCTCCACCCCCTTGCGGGCGCCTTCCCGCGCGGCCGCGGTAACCGCGATCTGCGCGCGCATGACCATGACCGCCTGCGCCAGCAAGAGGAATATGAGCAGCAGGAAGGGGAGGACCATGGCGAACTCCGCCGTGGCCTGAGCCCTCTCCTCCCCTACCACTCCCAGGGGGCAGGGGCCGGCGCCCAGGCACTCCACCACGGGGATCGACCCTGTAGCGCCCCGGGCCTTGCTCCCGCGCCTCCACGCAATGGATGAAGAAGATCCGCCTTCCTTCGGCATCTCCCGCCGCCTTCCATCGATCTTCCCGCCGACACGACCGTACGTGCGCGCAGACCCGCCCTGCGCTGGAGACCTGCGCCATGGAGAGCCGCGCCCCGTGACCCGGGAACGGCGATGAGCTGACTTTTTTCGCTTCTTCCGCCTTCATTTCCCGGTTTCCCCGCGCGCGGTCAAAGGGGCGTCCCTGGATGCCATGCTCTGCCGTTGCATGAAGGGAAGGCGGGACCCACGTGGGCGCGCGGACAGCAGACGGGTCAGTCGACCGTCTTGAAACTCTCCTCCCGCTTCTCCCCCTTGATGCCCAGCTTCTTCAGGATCTCGGGCGGGATCTCCGGGGTTATGTAGCCGACGATATCGTTGTAGTGCTGGATGAGGAAGCGGTCTCCCCTCCGCAACCCGATGACCATGTCCGCGGCCTTGGACCTCAATTCCGTGGTGCTGATTATCTTGACCGCCATACCTCCTCCTTTAAATATCGTAATGTTATACATGTTATACTAAATGGTTATCACGCCGCAGTCAAGCCCCACGTGCCCCCTGCGGCAAGGATTTAAGGATCTACTCCCGGAGACTCGGCTGAAGATGCATGGTTTGTTCGTCTCTGACCAGGAAAAGACCTATTAGTCGGGGTGCAGTATACTCGGACATCAAACCCCCAACGGGTCGCCAGCACCTTGCGAAGAAGAGCCGGATTTGAACACGGCAATGTGAGCCTGGAAACCCGACATCGGGATGTTCCCGGTTTTCACCCTTCCTTGCCACAGGATATCCTCCCTCCCCGGTCGGGCTTTTATCAAGACCGGGGGGACATGGAAGACCAGGGGGAGAAACGGAGGAGATCCACAGGAGGTTCGCCACCGAACCGCTGCGGGCCTCAAGTGCGGGCCCCGCTTGTGCGCCTCGCGTGCAGCCCTTGAGCTCGGGGCGCCCGCGGGAAGGGCTAAGGGACAGTCGCTTCCGCCCCGGAGGGGCGGGACCGCCGGGGGATGACGCGAAGGGACGCCAGGTTGGAGAGGGGGGAGAGGTTCCCGGCCTCGTCACGCGCCTGCAGGGTGAAATAATAGGTCCTTTCCCCGTCTCCGAACGAAAAGAGCGGCCCCTCGACCACCATCTCCTCGCGGGTACCCGCCTGCGCGGGCATGGGCTTTCCCACGAGGAGCGGGATGCCTTCGTTCCAGTTATTCCCATCGAGGGGGCGGTCCAGGTAACGTATCTCGTAGCACATGGCCGTCCCCGTATAACCGTCATCCCCAGCCGCCGTCCAGGTAAGCCTCACCCCTATGCCTCCCGCGACCCCGGGCACCGGCACCGCCGCCAGGTCCGCCACCCCGGCGGGTCCCCGGGCGTCCGTCTCCAGGCAACCCGTGTTCCAGGCATCGTGCCCGCATGCCGGCCAATCCGCGGGAGCGCCTGCCTCCGCCGGCGTTCTCCAGGCGAGCAGCCATCCCTCTCGGGTACCCGCGACCACCTCGCGCTTCCCGTCGCCGTCCAGGTCTCCCACCGCAGGCGAGGAGACGACGTGGCCACCCGTGAACTTCGGCCACCCGGACGCCTCGCCCCCCGCCACCTCCAGGGCATGCAGGCAAAGGAATTGCCCGCCGGCCAGTATCTCCTGCGCGCCGTCCCCGTCGATGTCGGCGACGGCTGGAGAGATGCCGCACAGCCCGCCCGGCACCCGCAGGGGAGAGGAGGGGAGCATCTCGCCGTCCACAGCCCTCCAGGCGGTGAGCTGTCCGCCGGGCTCCGCCTGGTCGGCGGGGAGGAGTGAGTCGAGGCACTCCCGCAGCCCCCTGGTGGGCGAGACGTAACACACCTTGTCCCCGTCCAGCCGGGCGAAGCAACCTCCACCGGTCGCGCCCATGGCCGGGAGGTCCCGCGACTGCGCCGCCGCGCCTGCAGAGTCGCAATGCAGGCTCAAGGGAAGCCCCTGCGCATCATTTCCATGGAAGGACGTTCCATCCCGGGAGAGGAGGACCGCGGGACCCGCCGTCGCGGAGACGCCTATCTCCATCCTGCCGTCGCCGTCCACGTCGGCGATGGCCAGCGATCCCGTTTCCCCCGCAGCCCCTCCAGCCGCCGCGGGCATCGTCATGGCCGGTCGCGAGGGCCATCCCGCGACATACGCGTTGCCGGGAACCTCCCCCGCCGCCGCCTGGGCGCCCGGCTCCAGCCCGTGCGCGGTTCCTTCGCCATGCAGGGCGTAAACCCTTCCCGTGCCGGGGCGGAAGAGGTCCCCCGCCTTGCCCTGCAGCAGGGGCGCGATGAGGGGCAGCTGTGAGAATATGGCGAAGGTTTGCGGCGACACGGCGGCGCCGGCACCGTTCCCCCCGGCGTAGAACTCTCCCGACCCGCAGATCACCTCGAGGTCCCCGTCGCCGTCCAGGTCAGCGACCGCCGGCGCGGTGAGGATGCCCGTCCCGTCCTCCCTGGAATAAATTTCCTGATCACGCAGGCGCACGTTGTGGGTGAGGGGATCGAGGCCCGCCGTCTCCCCGGGATCCGCCAGCTTCACCGGCCATCCCCGCAGGGGCGTGCCGTCCACGCGCCAGGCATAGACATGCCCGTCTCGGCAGGTGGCAATAATTTCCAGAAAACCGTCCCCCGAAGCGTCCAGGTTGGCCAGCGCCGGGCCTCCCGCGAAGCCCCTGTCCAGGCGGTTACGGCGGTCCAGGCGGTGCACGGCGTCGGGAACCAGCCGGGAGGCCCGCCACTCGGGAGGAAGCGCTCCCTCCGTCTCCCAGTCCGCCCGCTCGGGGATGGAGTAAAGCGGGTTGGAGCGTACCGGGAAGCCCGGCAGGAGGTTCCCCTCGTTGTCCCATGCGTAAACCCTGCCCGAAGCGTCCCCGGCCACCACCTCCAGTTTTCCATCGTGGTCCAGATCGCCCACGGCGGGCGCTCCGGATACCGCCGCGAAGGCCTCTCCGGGGAGCGAGCCGGAAGAGAAGGCTGCGGATGCGAGGTGCAGCGGCAGGGGGGTGGTGCGCACCGGCCACCCCGCGAGCTCCGAAAGATCCCGCCGCAGGGCATGCACCGCGCCGTCCCCCGTGGCCACGACGATCTCGTCGGCGCCGTCCCCGTCCAGGTCCGCCAGGCGCGGCGCGGCGGTGACGCCTCCCGCCATCATGAGCGGCGTCCCGGCCAGGGAATCCTCGTCGTGGAAGATATATAGTGTCTTGCGGTCCTCGCCCCAGTTGCCGAGGTTATCCCGCACTCTCACCCTCACCGTGAAGGCGCGGCGGTCACGGCCCTTGCGGTCCTCTTCCCGCGCCGCCTTCTCCTCCACGGCCCTGTAGACATCGCCCAGGTCAAGTGTGGCCAGGACGCCCTGCGTGGGTTCGCTGCACGGGCCCACCGTGGCCACCGACACCCACTCTTCGCAGGAAGGGGTCCATCCCGGTCCCCACTCCACGGTGAACTGGTAACTGTCGGCGCGCACCGCGGCTACCCTTCCGCTGACCTCCAAGGATACTTCCCCGGGACTGCGCAGCTCGCACCAGCGCGGCGAGGTGATCTCCGCCTCGGGGGGGATCATCCCCGCGACCACCGCCTGCACCGCGCGCAGGGCGTTGACCCTCCCGTACCCGGAACAGGGATCCCATCCCGGGGTGGTGGGAAAGCGCTGCGAGGGTCCGGCGATGACGTCGAGGGCGCCCAAGTTCACTTCCCGGGAAACCCCGGAGAAATCGATGTCGTCGGCGGTCATGGCCAGGATCTGCCTCACCTCGTTGGAGGAGAGGGGGCGCTCCAGCCCGGGGTAGTCCCACATCAGCCCGCACCTCACCCGGTCCTTAGCCGCGGAGATGACCAGGGCGGCGATCCCCGCCAGCCTGGCTGCCGCCTCCGCGGAATCCGTGTCCGCCGGTACCGCGACCGCGGTCTGCGCTCCCCCTTCCTCCACGTCCTGGAGATACAGGTATGATGGCGGGTACTGCACGAGGAGGCCGTTCCCGCTCACCAGGTAGCGGGTAACCGCGTTCGCCTGCACGGTGCGCTCGCAGGCCACGGGGCCCTCATCCCCTGCCAACGGGGCGCCGTCGGCCGGCAGGATCACCGGCACGCCTCGTGCGCAGGCGTAATCCACGGCCGCCTGCGCGAAGGAGGCGGCGCCCGCGCTCTCCATGCCCGACTGTATGACCCAGGCCCCGGAGTCCACGGCGAAGATCACCCCTTGGGCGAAGCGGCCGGCGTCCACCGGGGACGCGTAACCCACGCGCACCACCAGGAGCATGGCGTTGGGGCAGGTGCCGGGCACGCCGGACCCGTTGTTGGCCTCCGCCCCCGACCACGCGCAGGCGCGGTCTCCCGAGCCCACGTCGCTCTCGTCCCAGGGGTCGTTGTCATCTTCCAGGAAATCCCATCCGGCGATGTCGTCCACGTAGCCGTTCGCGTCGTCGTCCTCCCCGTCGGAGAAGACCCTTATGAGGTCCTGGGGGTCCAGCACGCCGTTGCCGTTGCGGTCGGACACCCGGGCGTCCCCGGCGAAGTCGTCCACGTTGAAGATGCCGTCCCCGTTACGGTCCCAGCCGTCCGCCCCCGGAGGCGGGGGGATCTCACCGGTATTGAGATATATCTTGCGGACCAGGTCCCGCATAATCCCGGCGTCATGCCACCTGATGCCCGCGTCGAGCACGGCGATGACCGCGTCGGGTCTGCCGGTGGTGATCCCCCACGCTTCCTCTACCGCATCCCCCGTCACCCCGGCGAGTTCACGGCGGAAAAGCTCCGGGTCCGCCGCTTCCAGGGAGGCGTGGTAGGCGGAACCGCTGCTCGCGCCGGAGTACTTCCAGTACGCGGGGTCCGTTGGAAGAAGGTCGTTCGGGGCGCTCTCGAAGCGGCAGTAGCTCTCGTACCGGCCGGGGTCCTGGCCCTCGGGACAACGGGGCCAGGGCGTGTCGGCCGTAACGGGGCTGACCGCCAGGAGAGCGATTACGGAGAGCAAGAGCAGGAAGACCGCACCCGATATGCCCATCGGTGCGCGCCTCGTCCGCCCGCGGCGCGATCTCATCAATCCCCCTTTGTCTTCGTCCCCCATGATTTGCATTGGAACTAAATTATAAACCTGTAAGTTTACATAAGACAAGCGAGGCGGGGAGGTCTACCATCGGGTTGGGTGGTGGAACTGCAAGGCAAAAGAATGCAGTGGGTAAGTGGCGGCGGCAGAGGGGTCGTGCGTGATCGCTGCCCGTCTCCGGGATTCGCCCGGTGCCTGCCTCTCCCGCTTCCCGGAAGGACCCGCCTCCTCCGTGCCTTGCGCCCTTGAACCGTGACGCCATCCATTGCGCCTCCGGGCCCACGCCGTGGCCGCAGCGCCGGCCGGCCCCCCTCGCCCCCGGACACGGGCGGGGCCTGACCCCGATGATGTCCGGCCGCTATTCGGGGAAGCCTATGGAGTCGTGGGCCCAGGCCTTGCCGGGTCCGTAGACGGGGCGCTCGCAGACCACCCCTCCCCCCGAGGAGACCACCTTGGTGGAGACGTCCTTCTTTCCCGGCACCAACGAGTTGAGGAAGAAGGAGGCGCGGGAATTCCCGGCGATGGTGAAGTCCTGGGGGCCGGGCACCGGTCCCGTCTCGGTCATGAAGGAGAGGCTCACGGTCACGGCTCCCGGATTGGGGTTCTGCACGCAGACCCAGCTCTCCATGCCCCCGTAGGTGGAGCCCTCCGCCAGGTACCAGGTGTCGCTCGGGGAGGTCGCCCCCACGGAGTCGTGGGCCCAGGCCTTTCCGGGTCCGTAGACGGATCTCTCGCAGACCACCACGGCGCAGATGCCCGTAACCCGGGTGGAGACGTCCTTCTTTCCCGGGACCAACGAGTTCAGGAAGAAGGAGGCGCGGGAATTCCCGGCGATGGTGAAGTTCTGTGGTCCCGGCACCGGTCCCGTCTCGGTCATGAAGGAGAGGTTCACGTAGACGGACGAGGAATTGGGGTTCTGCACGCAGACCCAGCTCTCCATCCCCCCGTAGGTGGAGCCCTCCGCCAGGTACCAGTCGGGGGCGGGGGAGGTCGCCCCGACGGAGTCGTGGGCCCAGACCTTGCCCGCTCCGTAGACGGGGCGCTCGCAGACCACCCCTCCCCCCGAGGAGACCACCTTGGTGGAGACGTCCTTCTTTCCCGGGACCAGGGAGTTCAGGAAGAAGGAGTAGCGGGAATTCCCGGCGATGGTGAAGTCCTGGGGGCCGGGGACCGGTCCCGTCTCGGTCATGAAGGAGAGGTCCACGGTCACGGCCCCCTGATTGGGGTTCTGCACGCAGACCCAGCTCTCCATGCCCCCGTAGGTGGAGCCCTCCGCCAGGTACCAGCCGGGGGCGGGGGAGGTCGCCCCGACGGAGTCGTGGGCCCAGGCCTTCCCGGGTCCGTAGACGGATCTCTCGCAGACCACCCCTCCCCCCGAGGAGACCACCTTGGTGGAGACGTCCTTCTTTCCCGGGACCAGGGAGTTCAGGAGGAAGGAGTAGCGGGAATTCCCGTCGATGGTGAAGTCCTGGGGGCCGGGGACCGGTCCCGTCTCGGTCATGAAGGAGAGGTCCACGGTCACCGGGAAGCCGTTGGGGTTCTGCACGCAGACCCAGCTCTCCATGCCCCCGTAGGTGGAGCCCTCCGCCAGGTACCAGGAACAGGAGGGGGCGGCCAGGCTGTGGAAGTAGCCTCCCGCCAGCGCCACCGCTCCCGAGAGGCCTGATACCTGCACGGGGACGTTGCTGTCCGTGTTGTTCCCATTCCCCAGTTGGCCGTTGGAGTTTGCTCCCCAGGCCCGGACGGTGCCGTCCCCCATGAGCGCTAGGCTGTGGTAGCCGCCTGCCGCCACCGCCACCGCGCCCGAGAGGCCGGCGACCTGCACGGGGACGTTGCTCGAGGTGTTGTTCCCGTTCCCCAGCTGGCCGTTGAAGTTTGCTCCCCAGGCCCGGACGGTGCCGTCCCCCATGAGCGCTAGGCTGTGGTTCATGCCTGCCTCCACCGCCACCGCTCCCGAGAGGCCGGAGACGGAAACGGGGACGTTGCTCAATCCGCCCGTGGTCCCGTTCCCCAACTCGCCGTTGAAGTTTGCTCCCCAGGCCCGGACGGTGCCGTCCCCCATGAGCGCCAGGCTGTGGTAGCCGCCTGCCGCCACCGCCACCGCTCCCGAGAGGCCGGAGACGGAAACGGGGACGTTGATCGTGGTGTTGGTCCCGTTCCCCAGCTGGCCTTGGGTGTTTGCTCCCCAGGCCCGCACGGTGCCGTCCCCCATGAGCGCCAGGCTGTGGCGTTCGCCTGCCGCCACCGCCACCGCCCCCGTAAGGCCTGATACCTGCACGGGGACGTTGCTCGAGATGTAGTTCCCGTTTCCCAGCTCGCCGTCGCCGTTCCATCCCCAGGCCCGGACGGTGCCGTCCCCCATGAGCGCCAGGCTGTGGCGTTCGCCTGCCGCCACCGCCACCGCTCCCGTGAGCCCGGAGACGGAAACGGGGAGGTTGCTCGTGGTGTTGGTCCCGTCTCCCAGCTGGCCGGAGTCGTTTGCTCCCCAGGCCCGGACGGTGCCGTCCCCCATGAGCGCCAGGCTGTGGGTCCAGCCTCCCGCCACCGCCACCGCTCCCGAAAGTCCGGAGACGGAAACGGGGACGTTGCTGTCCGTGTTGTTCCCGTTTCCCAGCTGGCCGGAGTCGTTTGCTCCCCAGGCCTGGGCCGGGCCGTAGGCGAACCCCGCCGCCCGCCAGGGCTCGGAGGACGCCCCGAGGGAAGCCGGCAGCAGCAGGAGCGCCGCCAGCAAGAGGCCCAGTGAAAGTACCGCCGCGGGTCTTACGCGTGCCATCGCCGTTCCTCCTCTCCCGAAAAAATCCGCCTATCCAACGCGTGATCTCATGCGGCGACGGCCGCAGGAGCCGGTGAACGTGGAATCCCCCTGATGAGAAACCGCCCTTGGCCTTTTGCGGTGTTTTCCAAAAGAAGGATCACTATCTCCATAGCTGATTTTAGCAGGGAGCGGGGAGGGGCGGCAAACCATCCGCGGGTTCACGGCGGCCATCCTTCCCGCCAACGGCTTCCCGGGCGCTACGTACCACGGCGCCGCAGAACATCGCGGCCGCGACGGCCATCGCGTACGCTGGAAATGTCTACCATCGCTCCCGCCATTGAGCGGAATTCTCCAGAAAATATTCCCGGTGGCCGAATAATTAGTTAGTATAAATAAGGGAGCTCTTGTGGCAACCTTGCAGCGAGGGAGAGGGGGAAGGGGTATGTTCTGCACCAAGTGCGGTAGGGAGCTCTCGGAGGGTACCCGCTACTGCAAGTACTGCGGCGGTGAGCAGGGGCCGTCCGCGCACAAGGAAGCGGATGCCGCCCGCAGGGAAGCGCGAGCCGGAACGGGACCCCCGCAAGGCGACGCGACTTCCACGCAAACCGGGGCGGTATTTCCGCAAAACCAGGCAACGTCCCCGCAGCCCGAAACGTCATATATGCCATCGGCTCCTTCCCCCACTTTCTCAACCACCAGGCCGCTATGGAAAAACCCCTTCCTCCTGGGCGGCGTAGCGGCGGCGGCGGTGGCGATCGTCCTGGTGCTCGTCTTCACCGTCTTCACCGGCATGGGGGTATCCAAGGCGGAGCCCTACGTCAGGGAAGCGATGGCCCTGCTGGACGCGGAGAAGTACGAGGAAGCCCTGGAGAAAGCCGAGCTAGCCGTGCAGGCGGACCCCGCGTACCCGCCGGCCTACGCCGTCCGCGCGGAGGCCCGTTGCTGCCTGGAGGACTTCGAGCCCGCCCTCGCGGACTGCGAACGCGCCCTCGAGCTGGATCCCCGTTTTTCCGAGGGCTTCCGCAACCGGGCGAACATACACGACAGCATGGGGGATTACGAGCCGGCGTTGCAGGATTACGGCCGGGCCCTGGAGCTCGATCCACGCAACGCCAAAGCCTACAACGGCAGGGGTGTGACCTATTATCATTTGAATGAGTACGAAAAGTCCCTGGATGATCACGACAAAGCCCTGGAGATCGAACCGGATAACGCCCTTTACCACGTCAACCGGGGCTATTTGTACATATCGCTGGGCGAAGACGATAAGGCACGGGAGGATTTCGAGCGGGCGGTGGAGCTCGCCCCCGACCGCGCTTACGCCTACGCCGGCCGGGGCTACTTCTTCCTCTGCCACGGCGAGAACGAGAAGGCCCTGCAGGATTACGACCGTGCCGTGCAGCTCGCCCCCGGCAGGGCCTATTACATCGCGCTCCGGGGGAGTACGTACGTCTCGCTCGAACGTTACCGTGAAGCGATCGACGACCTCGACAAGGCCATTGAGCTGGACCCGCGCTGCGTCATGGCCTACGGCTATCGCTGCAACGCTCACAATAAACTGGGCCACTTCGACCAGGCCCTGGCCGACGGCAACAAGGCCATCGAGCTGGGCCTGGAGAAATCATGGCTCTACTGCGATATTGCCTTAGCCTGTAACAAGCTGGGCATGTACCAGGAGGCTATAGCCAGCGCCGGCAGGGCCATCGAGCTGGACCCGCAGGACGGCATCGCATATGTCAATCGCTGCTTCTCCTACAATGCGCTGGGCCAGTACGACAAGGGCCTGGCCGACGGCAACAAGGCCGTGGAGCTCGCCCCCCGAAACGCCGTCGCCTACAACAATCGCGGGGTATCATACAAGGGACTGGGGCAGGCGGACATGGCCATGGCGGATTACATCTGGGCCAGCGAGCTCGACCCAACGCTCTCCAAACCGTATTACAACCGCGGCATGATCTACGAGGAGCGCGGCTATCGGGACCTGGCCGTCGCCGAATACCAGAAGGCCGTGGAGCTCGACCCCAACGACCAGGAGCCGCGGGAAGCCCTGCGGAGGCTGGGCGTTCCGGGCTACTGACGCCGCCTTCCTCCGAAGGGACAGGCCGATCCGCCGCGGGCCGGAAGCCCGAAGGCGGGGAGCGCGGACGCTCGTGGAGGGGGGCAGTGGGAATCGAACCCACCCCGGCTTTTTCACGGCCGGCCTACGGGTTTGCAGCCCGCGGGGGACCCAGTCCCGTACCCCCCAAATGTTGCAAGGTTGCCCTCCAGAACGAAAATATTAATTTATTTTATCATTTCTATTATATATTTTTATAATAATATCGCCAGTCTTCGTGCACGCGACAACTCGGGGCGAGAGATCCAACATTAAGAGACCACGCCTTTCTTCATCCAGGTTCAGCTTTTTGCCGTGATGACAGGTTGGTCTCTCGATCCTTTTCGACCTTGAAGCGCCTGATGAAACGTCACATCATCCGAACAGGATTCGCAGGGCAGGCCCGCGTGCCGGTTATCGGATGCCTGACGCACAGGCGTTCAGGGCCGCCGTTTCCGCGTATTCCCGCGCATCTTCGCGAATTCCGATGGAGTCCCGTTGAGCGGGGTGGGTTCCCGCGTATCAAGGTGCATCGTCACGGAGGCGCTCGTAGTTGCTGCGGCGCTCCAGCCCCTCGATGCGGAAGAGGGGGTCGTCCCCGATCATCTCCCGGAGGTCTTCGAGGGTGAGCCAGTGGTAATAGACGGGGCGGAGGTACTCGGGGTCGTCCCCTTCCAGTTTTCCCTGGCGCGGCGGCTCCCGCCGCATGCCCATCCCCAGGGCGGTGTACTTGAAGACCCTTATCCAGGCGTTGACCCCCACCGTCTCCGGCCGCACGCCGCGGAAAAAGGCGAAGAGGTCGCGCAGCTCCTCGGCCCTCTCGCCGGGGAACCCCAGCAGCAGGTCCACGGCCACCCTGATCCCATACCCGCGGGCGAGCTCGATGCAGCTCTGCACGTCCATGAGGCCATAGCAACCGGAGAGGAGGGAACGCGAGTCCACGGAGAGGGTGATGGAGGCGGCCCCGCTCGCGACCAGGAGGCGGAAGAGGCCCTCGTCGTGGGGGAGGGGCTTCATGTAGAGCGACCAGGAGATGTCCAGGCCCTCCGCCACCATGGCCCGCAGAAGCTCCTTGCAGGAATCCAGGTCCTGGTTGAACTCGCAGTCGCAGAGGTGCAGCTCGCGGCAGCCCGCCCCGCGCAGGGAGGAGAGCTCGGCCGTCACCGCCCGGTGCTCCCGCGTCCGCCAGGGAAGGCCCGCCTCCAGGCAGAAATCGCAGGTCCCCAGGCACCCGGTCTGGGTGGTGAATCCCGCCAGCCCCCTCTCCGCGAGGTAGGGGGCGTAGTCCACGAAGCGGCCCCGCGCCGGGACCTCCCCCCGGTCGAAGGAATGCTCCCAGCCGTCCACCAGCCGGGGCAGGGGGGTGCCCTCCCGCAGGTAGCGCAGCAGGGCGGGCAGCGCCCTCTCCCCGGGACCGAAGACGGCGCAGTCGGCTCCCACGTATTCCGCCACCTCCCGCGGCCCCGCCAGCAGGGCCGTCCCCCCGATAACCACCGGCGCCCCGCAAGCCTCCCTGGCAAGGGAGACCAGTTCCGCCGCCTCGTCCAGGAAGAACTGGTCGTCAAAATAGAGGCTGGTGTCGAGGTTGCGCAGGGAGAAGCCCACCAGGTGGGGGTCGCAGGAGGCCAGCCCCGCGGCGAGGACCCCTTGCGGGTCATCGGCGAAGGCCAGGTCTATGACCCTCACCTCGTGCCCCTCGCGGTCGAGATAATGCGCCAGGTGCTCGAGGCCCAGGGGGATCACCGGGGGCTCGAGGTAGCGGTTGGGGTTCACCAGGGCCACGCGCATGCCGTCCCTCCCCGTCCTCGCCTCCCGCGCTTCGCCACGGTCCTTCCTCTTATCCGTGTCTTACCTGCCGGCGGGCCATGCCCTTTCCGTACATTCCCTTCCGGTCCACGCCCTTCCCGGATCACTTCACCGATCACTCGCGGAAGCGGCTTCTCCCGACCGCGTTCGGGCCTAGCCGTTCCCGTCCATGCCCCTCCTGGAATACTTTACCATACCTCGCGGAGCCGGCCTCTCCCGACCGCGCGGCGGGAAGGCCTTTCCTCCCCTCACATGGCAAGCATAGCACCGTACCCGGTATAAACCATATCCCGTCCCCCCGCTTTAACGCACGAGCACGGGCCGGCCGCCGCCAGGGGTTGAGACACGGCTCGGGTGTGGGGGAGGTCTTTTCCTCCCCCCACCGCCGAACGCGTGGCCGAACGCGGCGCCGGACGCCAGCCCGTCATCAGGGACGGCCATCCGTCAGGGGTTGAAGGTGTAGCCGCTCAAGGTGTCCCCGGCGGGGCAGGAGCCGCGGTAGACGGCGTACATGGGGCGCTCCACCACCACCGGACGGTCGCTCATCACCTCGCAGGAGACGTCGTGCCCGGCGCCCACCACGTCGTTCACCCTCACGGAGACCCTCGTCTTCGCCGGGACGGTCACCGCGTGGCGGCGCAGGAAACCGTCCTCGAGCATGAAGCGCAGCTCCGCCTGCGCCGGCTCCTCGCCCGGGTTCATGAGGCATATCCACTCCTCGAAGCCGTCCCGCGTGCAGCCCTCGGCCAGGTACCAGGAGGAGCCCGGCTTGTTCACCCCCATGGTGTTGGAACCTTCGTCTATGGCCGAGCGGTAGAGGAAGTACATGGGCCGCTCCACCACGATGGGCCGCTCCGAGGTGACGAGGGTGGAGACGTCGTGCTGCCGCGCCACGTCGTTGTTCACGTTCACCGTGAAGCGGGAGTGAGGCGCCAGGGGGTAGCGGCGCTCGATGCGCCCCCCGTCCTCCATGATGTAGACGAGGTGGGCGGTGGTCGGCTCCTCGCCGGGGTTCATGAGGCATATCCACTGGTTGAAGCCGGTGCGGGTGCAGCCCTCGGCCAGGTACCATTCCCGTTCCGGCCTCACCGCCCCCATGACGTTGTGCCCGCCGTCCCACATCCCCTGGTAGAGGAAGTACACCGGCCTTTCCGCCACCACGGGGACGTCCGAGGTCACCCGCATGGACACGTCGTGCCCGGGGCCGACCTCGCGGTTGACGGATACGGTGTCGCGGCTCCAGGGCCCCACGCGGTAGGTGCGCTCCCGGTAGGCCCCTCCCTCCATCATGTACTCCACCCTCACCACGGCCTCCCTGCTTCCGGGGTTCTGCAGGCACAGCCAGGTGTCGAAGCCCTCGCGGGTGCATCCCTCCGCGAAGTACCATGCGCCGCGGGGGAAATGGGCCCCCTGCCCGGTGTGCCCTCCCCGCAGCTCCCGGCCGCCCGACCCCCGGTAGGAGAAGTAGATGGGGCGCTCGGAGACGATGGGGCGGTTGGAGGTGACCTGGATGGAGACGTCCTTCCCCGCCCCCACCTCGCCGTTGACGAAGATGGTGGTGCGGGAACAGGCGGGCACGTAGTAGGTGCGGGTGGAGGCGGCGCCCTGCCCCTCCCCCAGGTAGTAGTTGACGGTCACCGCCGCAGCCTGGTCGCCCGGGTTCTGCAGGCACAGCCAGGTCTCGAATCCGGGGCGGGTGCATCCCTCGGCGAAGTGGTTGGTCTGGCTGATGTTGTTCCCCACGAAGACCAGGACCTCGCCGGAGGCGCCCGCCTGCGAGCGGTTCCCCGCCGCGTCCCAGGCCTCCACCCGCAGGGCGTGGAAACCGTTCTTCACGGAGGAGGTGTCCCAGGATACCGCCCAGGGTGGGGAGGCGCACTCGCCGATGGGCCTGCCGTCCACGAAGAAAGCCACGCCCCCCTCCTTCAGGTTGTCGCGCAGCTCGGCGCGCACCGCCACCATGCCCCTCACCCAGTCGACGCCCGTGGGCTCGACGATGCGGGCGGCGGGAGGGGTGACGTCCTTGTGGAAGAGCACGGGCGGGGTGCGGAAGGAGCGGCCGGAGGCGTCCTCTATGACCGCCTCCAGCACGTGCTGGCCGTCCGTCAGGCCGGAGAGGTCCAGCACCGCCCGGTTATCCGCGCCGGTCGCCCGCTCGCTGCCGTCCACCAGCCAGGTCACCCCGGCCACCCCGGAGCCCGCGTCCGAGCAGGAGACCTCGGCCAGCATGGTGTCCCGGTGATAACTTCCAGGGGACGGCGAGACGATGGAGCCCGCGGGGTCGGTGAAGTCCGCCCGGTAGGGGAAGGACTGCGCGGCGGACGCGTTTCCCGCGCGGTCCTCCGCGTAATAGTGGATGATGTGCTCCCCTTCCGGGAGGGGTATGGGCTCGGAGTAAACGGTCCAGGAGGGTTGCTCGTCGAAACGGTAGAGGGCGCGCGCCACGCCGGAGAGGGCGTCCGTGCCGGTGACTCTCACGCCGGGGGCGGGCCGGTTCACGTACCAGCCGTCCTTCCCGTCCGGGGGCGGGATCTCCAGCGCGGCCGCGGGCGGGGTGCGGTCGACGCACACTCCCCCCAGCACGTTCTCCGAGACGCGCTGCGCGGTGTCGGTGACCGTCACCCGGAAGTCGTAGAATCCCTCGGCGATGGAGCCGCCCGGGAAGGTCATCTCCCAGGGGGCGTCGGCGTCCCTCTCCCCTCCCGGCCATTCGCTCCAGTGCTGGGAGCCGGCGGGGCGGTAGTGGAAGTCGGCGTGGAGGATGCCGCGGTCGTAATGCTCCGGCTGCGGGGAGAGCAGCCAGTCGGCGGAGCGGTCGAAGTCGTCGGCGGCGGTGGCCCGCACCGGGAAGTCCGCGCGGTGGTAGTATCCGGGGTTTTCCATGGCCACGGAGGGATCCCGGTTGTCCTCGCGCTTGGTCAACACCAGGGCGCGGGGGGCGGTGCCCGCCGCGGCGGCGTAGAAGTACTGGCCGTCGCTGCAGCAGTCGATGCACCCCGGGTTGTCGTAGGGCATGTTCTGGAAGAAGAGGTCGTCCACGGGATACCAGGAACCCCACTCACCCGTGTGCGTATTTATCTTCCCCACTCCTTCGTGTCCCGTGCTCCCGCCCGACTGGCGGTAGACGGCGAAGACCTGCGTGCCCAGCGAGCAGAGCTGGGGGTAGGAGGTCCAGGCGGCGTTGCTCGCGATCTCCTTGTTCTTTTCCCAGAGGTTGGAGTAGTAGCGGGAATAACATACGTAGTCCATGCCGTTGCGCACGTCCCGCACGGAGGCCATCACCATCACCCGCCGCTCCGCCCCGTCCCACCAGGCGGTCACCTCCGGCCGGGAGCAGTCCCCCCAGCCCCGGGTGGAGATGATCTCGTTGGGGTGCCAGCGGCCTCCCCCGTCGTCCGTCCAGGCCTGCCACACGGGGCTGGGGGGGCCGGAGCGGCGCACGTAATAGACGCTCGCGTTGTTGTCGCCGCAGGCCTCCACGCACGGGTCCCCCGCCGCAACCCCGTCCCCCGCGTCGGAGACGCAGGAGAGGGTGGAGGCGGAAAGCTCCAGGTTGAAGCGGCGGTAGTAGACCTCGTCTCGCCCCGGGTAGTTGGAGACGTAGGCCAGGTGCACGTAGTCGCCGTGCAGGTACACGTGGGCCTCGTAGTTGTCCCAGCCAGCCTGGGAGTCCCACCAGTAGCGCCAGTTCAGGCCGCCGTCCCGCGAGGCGGCGAGGAAGAGGGCCCACTTGCCGTTGGCGTGCTCCCTCCAGGAGACCACCACGTCGTCGCCCCGCGCGTCCAGGTAGGCGTCGCGGGCCGTCCAGGACGGGTTATAGTCCATCTGCCGCACCCTCGTCCAGTTCAGGGCGCCCGGGTCCGTGGCGCGGTAGAACCAGGTGTCCGCCCCGTCGTCGGCCACCAGGTAGAGCTTCCCTCCCCCCGCGGCCACCTGCACGTGGCGGGGGTTGGCCAGGTCCAGGGCCGCCTCCGCCGTCCAGCCCCCGTACCCCGTCCCCGCCCCCGGGTAGCCCCCCGCCCCCGGGGGGCGGGCCACGAACAGCGCCGGCAGGGCGAGCAAGAGGAGGAGGACGGCGAGCCCCCTCGCTTTCGCGTCCGTCCCGCTCATCCCCTGCCCCTCTCAATAGGGGGGAGCGGCCACTTCCGCTTCCTCGTAGCCCGGGGCCTGGCTGCCCCCGGTGATACGGCCCTGGTAGTTGTAGTACATGGCCCGCTCGCAGATGACGGGGGCGTTGTTCTCCCAGCTGATCACGGCCACGGAGACGTCGCCGGCATAGTTGTAACCTTGCTTCAGCTGCTGGTTGACGTTCACCGAAGCCCGCTGTCCCGGTTCAAGTTGAATATAATCATGCCCAATAAAGCCACCCGGTCCAAAGTATCCTATCCTCACCATCGCCACTCTTCCGCTGCCCCCCACCTCGTACGGGGGGTTGAAGATGCATATCCATTCCTCGAAGCCGTCGCCGGTATGCCCCTCGGCGAAGAACCAGGCCAGGGAGCCCACGTTGTTCTTCCCGTAGGCCTGCGCCCGCTCGCCCCGCAGGGCGCCCGAGAATGCCGCCCAGCCGGCGAGCGCCGCGAGGAGCAGCGCCGCGCAGGCGGCCCCCGCCGCCAGTACCCTTCCCGGTCTCACCACCACGACCTTCATCTTCTGCCTCCTTCCTGGTCCCTTCCTCGTCCCACCGTCTCTTCTTTCTCTTCGCTCTCCCGTGCCTTTACGGTTCCTTCGCCGCTGCCCATCTTAAAAGCCGGGGGCGCCGCCCTTGATTGCCTTACCAATATTTCCCAATACACATACTTGCCAGCTCATCCCTTGCAAGCCCTTCCTTCACCGCCCTTCCTTGGCGGGCCCCTACTTTACAAGACCTTCCCTTCCAGCCCCTTCCTTTCCAAGCACTTCCCTTACATACCTTTCTTTCTCAGACACATCCCTTGCAGGCCTTTCCAGGCCCTTGCTTTCCAAGCGCATCCCCTCCGAGCCCTTCCCTTCCGGGTCCCTCCTTTACAGGCTTTCTCCTTCCAGGCACATCCTTTCCCATCTTTCCTTTCCGAGCCTTTCCCTGACTCTCCCCTCAGCTCCCGACCCGCCTCCGCATCCGCCCCCCGCCCGCCGTCCCTCTTCCGCTTGCTATTCCCTGCAGCCGCCCCGCGCCGCCCTTTTCGAACACGCGTTCATCTCCCGTTCATCGCCATCACGAACCCCCCTTCCCGCGGCGCCGCGATCCCTCCATGCCCCTTCAGTAGAGTGTCAAGCAGCGGGTGACGCTCGCGGTGCGGCCGCTGTCGTCGGTCACGGTGAGGGTGACCGCGATCCTCGCCGGGATGATGCTGCTCTCGAATACGTGGTGGATGACCTTTCCCGTGCGGCCGCAGCTCCACTCGTAGGAGACGATGCGCCCGTCCGGATCGTAGCTCGCCGAGGCGTCGAGGAGGACCGACAGGGGCGACTCCCCCTCGGTGGAGCTGAGGGTGAAGGAGGCCACCGGAGGGGATGTTCCGGTCGTGCCGTCCGTTGCGGGCGTGGCGGTTGAGCCGGCGCCGGCGCCACCGTTACCCGTGGCTCCCTGCTCCCCTTCCGCGCCCTCCGCTCCGGGCGCTGCAACGGAGCTCCCGTAGCCGTCCCCCGTTCCGGCTAACGGGGACGTCTCCTCCGCCTTCACTCCATCGCGCCCCGCGGTAGCGAAATCTCCTCCCGGGCCACCTTCCCTGGCGACCTCGCCGAGCACGGCGCGTACCGCCGCGCTTCCCGCCTCGGAACCGCCGCTCGCGCCTCCGCCGCTCGCACCGGCCCTGGAACCGGTTCCTTCCCAGCCGCGCATGGCCAGGGCGGCGCCCATGCCCAGCGCGAGCAAGAAGAGCGCGCTCCATGCGGCCACAAGGGCCAGGCCTGGTCGCGGGAAGACCTTTTCTCCGCGGGTGGCGGCTACTCCTCGCCGCCCTCCCCGCGAAAGCCGCCGCTTCTCCCGTCGCGGCCTCTCCCCATCGCCTCCCGCCATCGCGGCAACTGCTCGCTCCGCTGCCTCCGCCCGCCTGCGCCGCAGCTCCTCCAGGACCTCACCTGCAGACGGACCGCCCGCGCCGCACTTTCCCGTCTCATCCTTCACGCCCTTCCCGGCCTTCTTTTCATAGCCCTTCCCGGCCTTCCGGTCCTTCCAGTCCTCGCCCTCCCCGGCCTTCGGATATTTCCCGGACCCGTCTTCCCCGGCCTCGCAGCTTACGGCCTCCTTTCCTCCCACGGCCTCCTCCGTACAGGTTCGCGCCAGCCATTCCAGCACCCCCGCCAGCGGCGAATCCGCGGCGTCCGAGGCCGCCTCGCGCAGCCGTTCCGCCAGCCTCCCCACGGCGTAGACGTCCGCCTCCGCGCCCGGTAACCCGCCGTCCATGAGGGAGGGGTGGAGGTAGGAGAAATCGGGGGAGCTCACCATCTCCAGGAAGGGGTGGAAGAACTGCGGCCTCAGGGCGGGATCCTTGAGGGTCACCCTCCGACGCGGCAGGTAGAAGACGTTGCGCGGCTCCAGGAAGAGGTGGACGAAACCCGCCGCGTGCAGCCCCTCCAGGGCGCACAACACCCCCTCCAGTACGAAGAGAGCCTCCCCGCAGGTGAGATGCGGCCTCATGCGCAGGTAGTGCTCCAGGGAGGGCTCGCCCAGCTCTGGGAAGGCAAGGTAGCAACCGCCCTCCTCCAGGAAACCCCCTTCGACGGGGAGAAGCACCCCCTCCACCCCCGCCTCGGCAAGGAGGTTGCCCGCCTTCAGGTATTCCAGCCCGAGGGCGCCCAGGCTCTCGCTGACCTTCACCACCAGCCGCCGGCCGTCCAGCGTATCCTCCACTATATGGGTGAAGGCCAGCCCGTTGCCGCCACGCGTTTTGAGAAGGGCGAACCTCTCGGCGATGATCTCTCCGCCCATATCCCCCCGTTCCTCAAGCCCGGCCGGCAGATCCGAACCAGGTCCGATGTGCCTCTGGGCTTCGAGCTTTCCCGGCGGTTCGGGCCGTGAGCACGGCGGGACCGCTCAAAACGGCGGTCCCAGGGCTCCCGGCCGTCATCCCCGGGGACCCTGCCCAAGGGTGCAAGCGCGACTATACTAACCGGTAACGATGAGTTTGTCAATATGTATAAGTTGTATTATTTAGTGTAGATTCTACCGGCGGTCAGGAGGGGTCTTCATTATACAACGGGAAGCGGGAGTTTCATACCCAGAACACGTAAAGATTTCCCAAGACCCGCTTGGTTCACGCAAGGACCTCGCGGGGATTCACCGGGGGCTTCCTTGCTTCCAGGCAAACCTCCCCGAAATCCCCTCTCTCGAACAACAGATTTTAAGGCTCAGTGATAGGGTTTTATGGCTCCCGGACAAACGGGATCCCTACGCCCCTGGAAAAGTACCGTGGCATCGGGTCCGGCAGCCCAAGCGAAGGCAGAACGACGACACCGCAAGCCTTGAAATCCTCGCTGCACGTACTTTCGCCACCTTTTCACCCGTGCCCTGGAGATCTTCACGGAAGGCTTCCCCCCAGAGCCCCCGCGGGGGGCGCGGGCCGTCCGTTGCGTGGCGTCCAGCCCGCTCCCCGACCCGGGCAGGCGCCAGAGGCTCAGCGCAGGGTGAAGCGGAAGGCTGAGCCGCCTCCCAGGCGGGGCTCGTGCCAGATGCGCCCCCCGTGGGCCTCCACGATCTCGCGCGCGATGTAGAGGCCCAGGCCCATGCCCTTGGCCGGGTGGTGGGCGTCCTCAATCTGGTAGAAGCGCTCGAAGATGAGCTCCCGCTGGGCCTCGGGCACGCCCACCCCCCGGTCCAGCACGGAGACCAGCGCCTCGCCGTCCCTGTCCTCCGCCTCCACCTCCACCGGGAAGTGGGCGGGGGAGTGGGCCACCGCGTTGTCCATGAGGATCACCAGCACCTGCACCAGCTTGTCCGCGTCCACCTCGCGGGGGGCGAGCTCCCCCTTCACCGTGAGGCGCAGGGAATGGGCGATGCCCTTCTCCCTCACCTCCTGCACGGCGCGCTCCAGCAGGGGCTCCAGCCGCTGCTCCTCCCGGTTCACGGCGAAGCGGCCCCGCTCGATGCGGGAGGCGTCCAGCAGTTCCCGGATGAGGGAATCCAGGCGGTCCGCGCCCTTGCTGATGACCTCCAGGTACTCCCTCCTGGTGCCCTCGTCCAGGCGCTCCCCGTAGTCGCGCAGGGTGAGGGCGTACCCCTTCATGACGGTCACGGGATGGCGCAGCTCGTGCGCCGCCACGTCCACGAAGTTCTTGAGGTTCTGCTCGCCGGCCAGGCGTTCCTCCTCGACGGCCAGGGCGCGGGCCAGCATCCCCGCCGTCTCCACGTCGATGGCCTTGCACCTCCGGGGACGCGCGCAGTAGACGCAGAGGCACCCCACCGTCCTCCCCTTCAGCCGCACGGGGTAACCGAGGAAGGAGACCATGCCGTGCCTGCGCGCCAGGGGGTCCTTCTCCCCGCGGGGGTCGGCGCGCAGGTCCTGCAGCGCCAGGGGTTCCTCCCCGCCCTCCTTGATGATCCCCAGGGCGAGGTAGTCCCAGTCTTCCCCGGTCACCAGGAACCCCTCCTCGCCGGTGGCGGTGGAGAGCACAGAGAACCTGCCCGCCTCCAGGCGGCAGTAGGCGGCGAAGTCGGCCTCGAGCAGGTCCCGGCAGCCGCGCAAGATGGCCTCCATGTTGCCGATGATGTCGGCGCCCAGCCCCAGGAAGAGGCGGTTTATGCCCTCCAGGCGACGCTCGATGTCCCACTCCTCGGTGACGTCGCGTACGTTGACCATGATGCCGCGCACCAGGGGGTGGTCGAACATGTTGCGCGCCTTCACCTGCACCCTCCTCAAGGCGCCGTCCTTGCGGCGGGCGTGGAACTCGCCCCGGGACAACATCCCGGGGTTTTTCAGCACCTTGCTGAACTCGGCCCCCGCGGAGATGAGCTCGTCCTCCGGGAGGAAGCTCAAGCCCAGCCGGCCCAACAGCTCCTCCGGCCGGTAGCCGAAGATCTCCTCGACGGACAGGCTTATGTACTTCAACATGTTGTTCTCGTCCACGATGATGATGACGTCCAGGGAGCTCTCGACGAGGGAGCGGAAGTACTCCTCCTTCTCCAGCAGCGCCTCCTCCGCCAGCTTGCGGCCGGTGATGTCGGTGAGGGCCACCATGTCCGCGGGCCTGCCCTGGTAATCTATGGTCTTGGAATAGACTTCCAGCCACCTCGTCTCACCATTGCTTGTCACCACGCGGAAGGCGTAGTTGGCCACCTGCCCCTCCTCGCCCAGCTGCTTGCGGCGCGACTGCTCGAGGATGAACTCCCGGTCCTCCGGGTGGATGACCTTGTTGATCGTCTCCGCCACGTCGAGACCCTGGTAGCCCTCGAGTGGGAGCCCGTAGATGTCCGCCGCCGCCCGGTTCATGTACCGGAACCTGTTGTCCTGCAGGATGACGATGCCCAGCATGGAGTGCTCCGAGAGGATGCGGAACTTCTCCTCGCTCTCGCGCAGGGCTTCCTCCGCCTTCACCCGCTCCGTGATATCCCGGGCGTTGATCACCGCCCCGCGCACCACGGGATCCCTGGTCAAGTTGCGCCCCTGCGCCTCCAGCACCCTCCAGGATCCGTCCGCGGCCCGCAGGCGGAAGGTGGTCAGCGCCGTGAAGCCGTCCTGGGCGCCCCCCTCGGCGACCAGGTCGAGGACCCTGGGCAGGTCCTCCGGGTGCACGAAATCGAAGGCGTTCAATCCCGCCAGCGCGCTCTGCTCGTATCCCAGGGACGTCACGGACCGGGAGACGAAGTCGATCCTCCCGTCCAGCTGGATCACGGCGATCAGGTCGTAGACGTTCTCGATGAGGGAACGGTAGTATCGCTCTCTCTTCTGCAGCTCGTGCTCCAGGGCCTCCCGCTCCCCTATCTCCTCGCGCAGGCGGCGGTTGGCCTCCTCCAGCTCCCGCGTGCGCTCCGCCACCAGGGCCTCAAGTCGCTGCCGGTGTTCCTCGACCTGCTCGCGGAGATGCGCCGCCTCGGTGACGTCACGCGAGTTGACGACCACCCCCTGCACCACCGGGTCCTGCAGCAGGTTGGTGACCACGGCCTCGTGGTGCCGGTAGGCGCCGTCTTTGTTGCGGAAGCGTATCTCGAGGGTATAGGGCACGCCGAAACGGGTGGCGCAGAAGTATATGGCCTGCATGGCCTTGCCGCGGTCCTCGGGGTGGAGGAAGGAGAGGATGTCGCGGTCACGCATCTCCTCCTCCCCGTAGCCCGTGATGCGCGCGACGGAGGGGCTCGCCCAGCGCACCTTGAGGTCCCCTCCCAGCACGAGGATTATGTCCGGGGAATGGCGCAGGAGGGAGAGGAGGTAGTCGCCGTCACGGCCGGGGGCGGCGCGCGTGCAGGCGCGGTCCGCCGGCACGGCGGGCGTCACGGCGAGGCGGCCACCGAACCACGACACGGTGGCCTCCTCGCCCCCCTTCTGGACGTTCTTTTTCAAATCGTCTGCCTCCCGTCTCCCTTCCTTCTCCGAAAAGATTCTCCGAACAGGTAATCGGTTCCCACGCCGAAAACCTGCACCGGGTTCTCACGTGAAGAATATCGTCCGCCGCGGGCGGGAAAACAGCCTATCGGGAGGTGATTTCAGGGCGACCGCAGGGTGATTTATTTTACGCATCGTGAACGTACGGTCGAGGCCTCGCGAGGAGGTCGCGGCGGTTCGGGGTGGCATAAGCGGCGTTGCAACCGTCGCGCGCACATGCTTCGGGCGGTAAAACGCGGGCTTGGAGACGGACTGGGGCGCGGATGGGGATGCGGGTGGGGATGCGCGGGCAGTGGAAGCGGGAGGGGTTACGGGGGATGCGCGGGCCTGGGGATGGGAGGGGACGCGGGTGGCGCGGGGATACGGGGGTGCGGTAGGGGGATGGGGAATACAGGGATGCGGGCGGGGGCACGCGGGCGTGCGCTCACCAGGGGAAGGGTTCGAAGCGGTCCTGGGAGGCCTTGCACACGGGACATTCGCGGGGCGGTTTTCCGCGCGCCGCAAGGTAGCCGCAGACGCGGCAGCGCCACACGGGTAACGCTTCGCCCTTCGCCGCGCCGCCTTCCGCCGGGGGGAAGGGATCGAAGCGGTCCTGGGAGGCCTTGCACACGGGACATTCGCGGGGCGGTTTTCCGCGCGCCGCAAGGTAGCCGCAGACGCGGCAGCGCCACACGGGCTGGCTTCCGCCCCTCCCGGCGCCCCCGGCTTCGCCCTTTCCGGCCTCTACTCTTTCATCGCGGCGCGCGCGTGCCCGCGCCGCGGCGGTCTCGCGCCGGCGTTCCAGCTCTTCCGGGTCCGGCCTCCGCTCCGGGATCTGCCCCTCTATCTTCCGCTTGCCTTCCAGGACCTCCTGGGTAACGTAGAGCGCTCAGTAGCACTGCCCATATTCTTCCAGGTCGGCGTCGCGGTAATCGCAGGGGCAGATGATGTCCAGGTCCTTTTCCCTTTCACCCTCGCCCATGCGGCAGGGGCAGAGCATGTAGCCGTAGCGCTCCCGGTTGCGCAGCAGGCCCTCCGCCAGCATGAGCGCGAACTCGCCGTCGGGGTTGATGTGATATCCCCCGGCCTCCGCCTCCTCTACGAGGCGCCGGTGCAGCTCCCTTACTTCCCGCGAAAAATCGGGGCTCACAGCAGGACCTCCCGGTACCTGTCCTCGTTAAAGCCCGCGATGACCTCTTTGTCGTCCACCACCAGGGTGGGGAAGGTCTTGCGGGGGTTGCGCCTCTTCACCTCCTCGAAGACCTCCTTCTGGGCGTCCCCCTCCAGGAGGTCCACGTACACGTAACGGTAAGCGAGCTTGTTCTCGTCCAGGAAGTCCCTGGCCTTGCGGCACCAACCGCATGTGGACAGGGCGAAGAGCACGAGGTCGTGTCCTCCGTTCTCGCCATCGACTATCTCCAGGTATTCTTCCATCTTCACATCCCTTCTCTCGTTCCCGCCTTTTCTCTAACTGCTGCCTTTTCTCTTGCTCCGTGACGACGGCGTTGCTTTCGCATCCGAGCCCCTCGCGCCTCCGCTTCCTTGCCGCCGGCGCCGCTATCAATTATTCCCGGCTCGCGGCCGCGCTAACCTAGGACGTACACGTCGTGCCGCGCGCCGTATCGCGTCCATCATGTCATCATCACCCGGAAACCGGGGGATGGAAATGATCCGCATCAGGCCTTAACCCCCGCCCTCCTCCCGCGGTGAGTCGGCCCGTGTCTCGCGAGCGCAACGCCGGTGATGCGATATCCCCTATCGCACGGGGCGGCGGACATCATCCCGTTCGTAGAAGCGGGGCCAAACGCGATGTCCCCTCCCGCACGGGGCGGCGGGCGGTGTTCCCCCAGGGGCAACGCGATTCCCTCTTCGTCTCCGTACGGCAGACCCTCCTTTCCCCAGGAAATAACATGTATGATATGGATGCCGGGCAAGCGGCCCGGGGTCACGGGGCGGGAACGGCGGCACGGCGCCCGGCAAGCGGCCAGGCGTCCAGGGACGGAAACGGCCGTACGGGATGCAAGGGCCGCGGTTCGGCGCCGGGCAAGCGGACCGGCGTCACGGCGCGAGGTGCGCGTCCCGGCGGCACGGGAAGCAGGAGCGGCTGCGGTACGGCTTCCCCTTGTGCGAGCCCCGTCGCCCGACCGGCCCGACCACGGCGACGATCAGCGTGAAGGCGGGTGATCATCATGGCATCGGAGGTGCTGGAGCGCTTCCAACCCCTCTTCCAGCCGCGCAGCATCGCGGTGGTGGGGGCCAGCGACAACCCCTTCAAGCTCGGCTTCCACGCGCTCGCCGCGGTGACAGCCGCCGGGTTCCCCGGGGAAGTGTACCCCGTGAACCCCAACGCCGGCGAGAGCGTGCAGGGCCTGCGCGCCTTCCGCTCCATCACGGAGCTCCCCCGCGGGGTGGACCTCTTTGTCTACGCCGTCCCGGAAACGCAGGTGCTTCCCTCGGTCAAGGAGGCCGTGGAGCGGGGAGGGCGCGCGGGGGTCATCTTCGCCGGGGGCTTCCGGGAGACGGGCCCCGAAGGGGAACGGCTGCAGGAGGAGCTGGTGCGGGCCGCGGACGCCGGCGGCATGAAGCTCATCGGCCCCAACTGCATCGGCGTGGTCAACACCCGGGGGCGCCTCAACGCCACCTTCGCCAGCCCGCTGGCCTGGTTCCCGCAGGGGAACGTCTCGGTGGTCAGCCAGAGCGGCGGCATGGGCAACTGCATCCTCAACGAGCTCATGGACGAGGGCGTAGGCCTGAGCAAGTTCGTGAGCATCGGCAACCGGGCCAACGTCGAGTTCGCCGACATGGTGGAATACCTGGCGGAGGACCCGGACACCGCCGTCATCTGCCTTTTCATCGAGGGGCTGGACCGGGGCGACGCCTTCATGGAGAAGGCGCGCGTCGCCTCCCGCCGCAAGCCGGTCATCGTCTACAACCGCGGCTACACCGAGAGCTCCGCGCGCACCGCGCTCTCCCACACGGGCTCGGTGGCCGGCTCCGAGGCCGTCTACCGCGGTGCCTTCCGCCAGGCGGGGCTAATCCAGGTGGACTCCTCCAGCGAGATGGCGTGCCTGGCCAAGGCCTTCTCCCTGGGAGGGGTGCCGGCGGGAAACGGCGTCTTCATCTCCACCCACACCGCGGGGCCGGCCATCGCCATCAGCGACATCTGCGAGCGCGGTGGGGTGCGCTTTCCTCCGCTGCGCCCGGAGATCGCGGACGCCATGCGCGAGTTCCTGCCGCGCCACGCCGTGGCCGCCAATCCCCTGGACCTCTTCGCCTTCGCCTGGACGGACGCCTCCCTCTACCTGCGCTCCGCCGACCTCGCCCTGCGGCAGGAGGACATCCACTGCGCGGTGGCCGTCTTCGTCACGGGAGCCGGGTCCGGCCCCGCCTTCCCGGCGCGGGAATACGCGGAGATCGGGCGGCGGTACGGTAAGCCCGTCTTCCTCTGCCTCATCGCCCCCGCCCTCCTCGCCCAGGAGGTGCGGGATGCGCAGGGGGAGGGGGTCATAGCCTTCAACACCCCCGAGAAGATGGCCCGCGTGCTGGTCAACCTTGCCCGCCACCGCCGGGCCACATATCCGAACACGGCGCCGTAACCCCCCGGAAGGTGGAACGGGATCCCTCAAAGCGGTTACAATGGGTCTCGGTGAGAATATGGCCAGGTTGGGATTCGGCAGGCGGGACATCCGCAAGCTGGAGAGGGAGCGCGACATCGACGCCCTCGTCGAGCTCCTCCGCGACGAGGACGAGGACCTCGCTTTCCAGGCCATCGAGGCCATAACCCGCATCGGCGATCAGCGGGGCGTCGAGGCCCTCATGGCCCTGGTGGTGGACCCCTCCTGCAGCGAGCTCATCCGCGCCAAAGCCTGGCTGGCCCTTGATGTTGGCCTGGAAAGGGAGTCCAAGAAACGCAGGGACTGGAAGTAGGCCCGGCGGCCCGCAGCCGCGCGTCCAGCGTCATCCCGCGACCTCACCCGCATGCCCCACCCGTTCCCGGGTCCCGGAGATGCCGCACCGTTTCGCCTTGAACCGTTCCGGCGGATACCGCTCACGCGGTCAGCGCCGCGCTTCGCGAGGCAGGAGCGGGTAACGCTACGCATCCCGGCGGCATGGCGGTATATTATTATACTTGGCTTTTTCGGCCCCGGAGGTTTCAGGGCCCGATAAGCAACGGAACGGGAAAAGCCGCCGCGTCGGTAAAAGCGGAAAACCCGCGCGTAAGAACGTAGAAGAGGTCGAAGAGGGTAGGTATTATGGAAGAACATGGCAATCCCAGGCTGCGGCGCCTTGAGGCCTTCCCGGCCAAGCAGCAGGGCCGGGACATGGTCGCCCTGCGCGACCCGGAGGGTTACGCGAGGAACATCGTGCTCCTTCCGCCTCCCGTCTATTACATCGCGACCCTGTGCGACGGCACCCGCTCGCTGCGCGACCTGCAGGCCGCCTACGTGCGCCGCTTCGGCGACATCATCACCAGCGACCAGGTGGCATCCATCCTCGCCGAGCTGGACCGCAAGATGCTCCTGGACAGCGAGACCTTCCGCGCCTACAAGCGCCGCCTCGACGAGGAATACCTGTCGCTCCCCAACCGCCCCATGATCTCGGCGGGGAGCGGCTACCCCGCCGACCCGCGCGCGCTGGTGCAGAACATCCGGGCCATGCTCGCCGAGGCAGGCGAGGCGCGGCCCCTGCCGCAGTTCCCCACCGCCGCGGTGGCCCCCCACATCGACATGGAACGGGGCTGGGAGTGCTACGGCAAGCTATACTCGCTCCTGGCGGCCTCGTTTCCCGGAAACTACCAGCCACTGGTGGTCATCCTGGGCACCTGCCACGGGGAGATGGAGGGCCCCTTCGCCCTCACGCGTAAGAACTACCTCACGCCCTTCGGCATGGTGGAGACCGACGCCGGCCTGGCGGAGGGCCTCGCGCGGGCCGCGGGCATGGAGGGCCTGGGGGACGAGCTCTCGCACCGCTCCGAGCACTCCATCGAGATGCAGCTTCCGTTGCTCTGCTTCATCTTCGGCGGCGCCGACCGTTTCCGCCTCCTCCCTATCACCTGCAATTCCTTCCACCCCTTCATCGAGGAGGGGAGGTCGCCCGCAGAGGACCCCGAGGTATCCTCCTTCCTCTCCGCCCTCAGGGGACTGCTCTCCGCCCTGGGAGAAGAGGCGTTCTTCCTCGCCTCGGCGGACCTCGCCCACGTGGGCAGGCGCTTCGGCAGCCTGCTGCCCCTGGACGCCGTAGTACTCTCCTCCGTTATCGCCAAGGACAAGGAGATGTTGCAGCCCGTGCTACAGGGCGACGCGGAGGCCTTCTTCCGCTACGTCGCCTCCGAGGGGGACTCCCGCCACGTCTGCGGCCTGCCCCCCATCTACGCCCTGGCGAAGACCCTGGACGGAAGGCGGGGCGAGCTGGTGGACCACTGCCACTGGTTCGACCCCCAGGAGGGTTCGGCGGTCACCTTCGCCGCCGCGGTCTTTCCAGGCTGATGGGAGAGCCGCCCGATCCTCCGGTTGCGCGGCCCTTGCGGGCCAACCGGCAGCTCATGGCACTCCTCGCCTCCCAGTCCCTGGGGATGGTGGCGCGCGGCATCTACTTCGTGGGCCTTCCCCTCTTCGTCCTCGAGCGCACCGGCTCCGCCCTCTCCATGAGCATCTCCCTGCTCCTGAGCTTCGCCCCCTTCACCGTCGCCGGGCCTTTCGCCGGGTACGTCGTGGACCGCTTCTCCCGCCGCGACCTGCTCGTGCTGAGCAACCTTCTTTACGGAGCCCTTCTCCTGGTGCTGCCCTTTTTGCACGCGGCCTATCCCGTCTACGCGGTGGCCTTCGCCGCCTCCCTATGCGGCGTGGTCATGATCAACGCCACGGTGGCCCTCATCCCGGAGCTGGTGCCCCGCTTCCAGCTTGCCAGGGCCAATTCCGTCTACACCTTCCTGCGCTCGGCCACCTATCTACTGAGCACCTCCGCCACCTTCCTGCTCATCAAGGTCATGGGCAAGGCGAACGTCTTCTTCCTGTGCTCCGCGCTCCTCGCCGCCTGCAGCGCCGCCTGCCTCGCCATAAGGAGAGACCGGGTGCATCCCCACCGGGATGAAGCGGCCGCCGCATCAAGCGCGGGGCCGGGTGGTTTCCGGGAGGTCTGGAGGATCATCCGCTCCGACCGGCACGTGCGGGGCCTCACCTTCATGCACCTCACGTTCATGCCCATCTTCGGGGCCTTCGAGGTGCTCCTTCCCCTCTACTGCGCCCGCCGCCTGGGGGAAGTCGATTACTACACGCTGCTCAGCGCCGCGGTGGGGGCGGGCCTGGCCCTGGGGAGCCTCTTCACCTACCGCCTCCTGGCGCGGGTGCGCCCGCTGAGCCTGGTACTGGCGAGCTTCTGCGGCTACGCGGCGGGCGTCTTCCTGCTCACCCGCAGCGGCCTGCTGGCCTTGGCCCTTCTGGTATGTTTTACCATGGGTGTCATCGACGCCTTCGGCTTCACCACCTACGAGTTCCTCCGCCAGCGGGTGGTGCCCTCCGCCTTCCGCGGGCGGGTCTTCGCGGTGATGGATGCCCTGGTTCTGCTCCCCCTTCCCCTGGGCTATCTCTTCATGGGCTACTTCGGGGGGCGCTCCGGCATCGGCGCCCTGGGGGCCTGGCTGGGTGTCGCCGGCCTTGTCCTGGCGCTCCTCTGCTTCCCCTTCACCCGGAACCTCCCCTCCCTGGACAGCTAGGCATAACCTCGACGCCTCGGGGTCAGGCCCCAAACGTCGCCCAAAGCGGCACAATGGGGTAGGGTCACGTCATGTCGTAAAGAATCCGGGGCGGTCCGGCACGAACCGCGCACTGGTCCCCCGCCCCGGTCGCCTACGTCTCGGGGAAGTGGCAGGCCACGTGGTGGCCCGGGGCCTTCTCCTCGAGGGGCGGCTCCACCTCCGTGCATATTTCCTCTTTTTTCCAGCAGCGCGTATGGAAGCGGCAGCCGGACGGCGGGTTGACGGGGCTGGGCACGTCCCCCTCCAGGATGATGCGCCTGCGGCTTCTCTCCTTGCGCGGGTCGGGGACCGGAACCGCCGAGAGCAGGGCCACGGTGTAGGGGTGCATGGGTCGGTTGTACAGGGTCTCGTGGTCGGTCCTCTCCACGATCTTGCCAAGGTACATGACCGCCACCTCGTCGCTGATGTGCCTGACCACCGAGAGGTCGTGGGCGATGAAGATGTAGGTGAGGCGGAACTCCTCCTGCAGCTCCTTGAGCAGGTTGAGTACCTGCGCCTGGATGGAGACGTCCAGGGCGGACACCGGCTCGTCGCAGATGATGAGGCGCGGCTGCAGGGCCAGTGCCCGCGCCACCCCGATGCGCTGCCGCTGCCCTCCCGAGAACTCGTGCGGGTAGCGGGTGAAATGCTCCGGCTGCAGGCCCACCCTTTCCAGCAGCGCCCTGGCGCGCTCCCTCCTCTCGTCCTTGCTGCCCTCCCCGTGGATGATCATGGGCTCCATGACGATGGCCCCCACGGTCATGCGCGGGTTTAGCGATGCGTAGGGGTCCTGGAAGATGATCTGCATGGAGCGGCGCACCGCCTTCATCTCGCTACGGGGCAGTTTGAGGATGTCCCTCCCCTCGAAGAGCACCTCCCCGCGGTCCGCCTTGATCAGCCGCAGCATGAGCCGGGCCAGGGTGGATTTCCCGCACCCGGACTCCCCCACCAGGCCGAGGGTCTTGCCCTCCGGGACCTCCAGGGAGACGCCGTCCACCGCCTTCACCGAACCTCCCAGTCGGGAGAGGACGAGGCCCTTGCTCAACGGGAAATGCTTGGCCAGGTCCCGCGCCTCAACCAGCTTCCCGTCGCTTCCGTTCATTTTCCCAGCACCTCCGGGGCGCGGCTCTCGAAATCGGCGGCGAAGTGGCAGGCGGAGAGGTGCCCCTCCTCCACCTCCACCAGGGGCGGCTCCTCCCGGGTGCACACCTCCATGGCGAAGGGGCAGCGCGGCGAGAAGCTGCACCCGGGCGGCAGGTTGATCAGGCTGGGGGGAGAGCCGCCGATGGTCAGCAGGCGTTCCTTCCTCTCGTCCAGGCGGGGGACCGCGCGCATCAGGCTCCAGGCGTAGGGGTGCTTGGAACGGTAATAGACGCTGTCGATGTCCGCGTACTCCACCACCTTTCCCGCGTACATGACCAGCACCGTCTCCGCCACGCCGGCCACCACCCCCAGGTCGTGCGTGATGAGCATCACCGCAAGGTCGATCTCCCGGCGCAGGCGACCGATGAGCTCCATGATCTGCGCCTGGATGGTGACGTCCAGGGCGGTGGAGGGCTCGTCCGCGATGAGCAGCTTGGGCTCGCATGAGAGGGCCATGGCGATCATGGCCCGCTGGCGCATGCCGCCCGAGAATTCATGGGGGTACATGCCGTAGCGTTCCCGCGCCTGGGGTATCTCCGCCATCTCCATGAGCTGGATGGCGCGTTCCCTGGCATCCCTGCGCGAGAGGCCCAGGTGAACCTGGACGGCCTCCCGTATCTGGTCCCCCACCTTGAACACGGGGTTGAGCGAGGTCATGGGGTCCTGGAAGATCATGCCGATATGGTTGCCGCGCACCTGGCGCATCTCGCGGTCCCCCAGCTCGAGGAGATCGCGTCCGTCGAAGAGGATCTTCCCCTCCTCGATCTTACCGGGCGGGTCGGGGATGAGCCTCATGATGGAGAGAGCGGTGACCGTTTTGCCGCAGCCGGATTCCCCCACCACCGCCAGGGCCTCGCCGCGGTCCAGCGCGAAAGAGACCCCGTCCACCGCCTTGACCACGCCGTCGGGGGTGTGGAAGTAGGTCCGCAGGTTCTCCACCCTGAGCAACGTCTCGCGTGCTTCGTCCAATGGCGCCTCCATCTCAGATGCTCCCTTTCAGCCGTGGATCGAGGGCGTCCCGCAGCCCGTCGCCCAGGAGGATGAAGGCCAGCACGCTGATTACGATGGCCGCTCCCGGTATGAACATCATCCAGGGGTGGGTGGTATAAAAGGGGAGGTACTCCGCCAGCATGTTCCCCCAGCTCGGAGTGGGGAGCTGCTGGCCAAGGCCCAGGAAGGCGAGCCATGCCTCCGCCAGGATGGCGCCCCCCACGCCTATGGTGGCGTAGACGATGATGGGCTGGATGGCGTTGGGCATGATGTGTTTCCAGATGATGCGCGTGTGGCTGGCGCCCATGGCCCGCGCCGCCTCCACGTAATCGTTCTCCTTCACGGAGAGGATGGAACCCCGGAAGATGCGGGCGATGGTGGCCCAGCCCAGCACCCCGATGGCGATGAAGACGTTTATCAGCCCCGGCCCCAGGACGGTCATGATGGCGATGGCTCCCAGCACGGTGGGGAAGGCGAAGAAGACGTCCGCCGAGCGCATGATGACCGAGTCTCCCCACCCGCCGAAATAACCGGCCAGGGCCCCGAAGAAAAGGCCGATGATAAGGGATATGGCTACGGCGACTATACCCACCTCCACGGAGATACGGCTCCCGTAGATGAGCCGCGAGAGTATGTCCCGCCCCAGCGCGTCTGTGCCCAGCCAGTGCTTCGCCGTGGGCGGCTGCTTCACGCCGCCCGGGGTCCTTATCTCCACCTGGTCGTTGGGGTCGTAGGGGGCGAGAAGGGGGGCGAAGATGGCCACCAGCACAAGGAGGACGATGATCACCAGGCCGGCCATGGCCATCCTGTTGTGGTAAAGGCGGTGCCAGACGTCCCTCCACAGGGCGGTGCGGCCGTGTATCCTCTCCTTTTCCAGTTCCGCCTCGAACTCCTCGATCTCCGGCCCCAGGAACTCGGGTTGCTCCTTGCCCGGCAAGCGGTCCTCCGGCCTCTTGCGGTCCGCCACCTCAGGTCACCTCCCCGGATTTCTCCAGCCTGATGCGCGGGTCGAGGAACGCGTAGGAGATGTCCACCAGCAGGTTGATGGCCACGAAGATGAGCACCAGGACGAAGACCAGCCCGATGACCATGGTGTGGTCGCGCTGTATGACCGCAAAATACAGCTTGTGTCCCACGCCCGGCCAGTTGAAGACCATCTCCGTGAGCACCGCCGCGCCGATGAGCACCCCGAAGTCGATTCCCAGGTAAGTGACCACCGGTATGAGGCCGTTCTTGAGGGCGTGCTTGTAGACCACCTTGCGCTCGGAGAGCCCCTTGGCCCGCGCGGTCACGATGTAGTCCTGGCGCAGCACCTCCAGCATGGACGAGCGCGCCAGGCGCGCCACGTAAGCCGTGGACACGGCCGCGAGCGCGGCGGCGGGCATCACGTAATAGGGTATGGATCCCCAGAAACCCGTGCCGGGTGGAGGAGCCCCTGAAGAGGGGAACCAGTGCAACCACTGGGCAAAGAAGAGCTGCATCAACCGCCCTATCCAGTAGATGGGCATGGCCACGAGCACCGAGGTGCTGATGGTCACCAGCACGTCCAGGAAGGAATAGCGGGAAACGGCGGAGATGACGCCCGCCAGGATGCCCAGGATCACGATGATTATCTCCGCCGCGATGGCCAGCCTCACCGACCAGGGCAGGCTCTCACCGATGATGTCCATCACCGGGCGCTTGTAGGTGAAGGAATCTCCCAGGTCCAGACGGGGAAGGCCCCTCAGGTATATCCACAGGCGGGCGAAGAAGGGCTTGTCCAGGTTGAACTTCCGCCGGATGTTCTCCAGCGTCTCCTCCGAGGCGCCCTTGGGCGCCCGCATGCGGGCCACGTCCCCGGGAAGCAGGGCCAGGAGGAGGGATATGAGGAGGACGACGCCGATGACGACGATCGCGGTCTGGTAGACCCGTCGCAGAATGAAAAGAAGCATGTTATTACGTAAATCTCTCCTTCCCGCTCGCAGGATGCGATTAATTTAGCACATGGAAAAGGGGGCTCGCAAGGAAACCCCGCAAGCCCCCAAAGCGGTCTCGCCGGCTCTATTCGTCAGCACTATTGGGAGGCGGCCGTCTTCTTGAAGTAGACCCTGTCCAGGGGAGTGATGTCGTCGGCCGTCCTCATGTAACCCCCCACCTTGTCGGAGTAGACGCGCGAGGTCTTGTAGAACATCAGGGGGATGATGGGAGCGTCCTCCAGGATGAGCTTCTCCGCCTCGCGGTAGAGCGCGAGCCTCGCGTCCTCGTCCGGCGTCCTGCGGGCCTCGAGGAGCAGCTTGTCCACCTCCGCGTTCTTGTACTGGCTCATGTTGTCCACGCCCGCGTTCTCCGAGTGGAAGAGCGGGTAGAGGAAGTTGTCCATGATGGGGTAGTCGGCCAGCCAGCCCAGGCGGAAGAAGGTGATCTGCTCGCCCTGGATGAGGTCAAGGTAGGTCCCCCACTCGTAGCCCTCGATGCCGAAGTTCACGCCCACGTCCTTAAGGTTGCCCTGGATGAACTGGGCGATGACGTCGTGGCCGACGCCGGTGTTGTACCCCAGGGTCAGGGCGGGAAGCCCCTGTCCCCCCGGGAAGCCGGCTTCCTTCAGCAACTCCTTGGCCTTCTCGGGATCGTAGGTATATTTCATGGCTCCGGCCTGGTACCCGGGAATGCCGGGGGGTACGATCCCGGTGGCTGGGATGCGCTGCCCCTCCATGACCACGTTGCACAGGGTTTCCCGGTCCACGGCGTAGTTGAAGGCCTGGCGCAGCGCCTTGCTGTCCTTCCAGGGCGCCGTGTTCATGTTGAACCCGTAGTAGTAGATGCCCAGCATGGGCTTGAAGATGGCCCGGTCCCCGTACTCGGCCGCCGCGGCCTCGAACTGCCCCTGCGGTATCTGGGCATCGTCAAGAGACCCCGCCTTGAAGTCCTGGTAGGCGGTCTCCTCATCCTGGTAGACCTTGAAGACCACCTTGTCCAGGTGGGGCTTGTTCTCGCCGTAGTAGTCAGCGTTCTTCTCCACCACTATCTGCTGCTCGTGGGTCCAGCTCACGAACTTGAAGGGGCCGGTGCCCACCGGGTGCTCGCTGAAGTTCTCGCTGCCGTACTGCTCCACCACCTCCTTGGGGATGGGGGAGAAAACGGGGTGCGCGGTGTGGTAGACGAAGTCGGCGTAGGGATAGGCGAGGGTTACCTCCAGGGTATAGTCGTCGAGGGCCTTGACCCCTTCCAGCGAGGTAGCCGTCTTGTCCTCGTTGAACTCCTTGTAGCCCTTGATGGCCGACATGTGATAGGAGACCTCGCTTGCCGTCGCCGGATCGCAGACCCGGTTCCACGAGTAGACGAAATCCTCCGCCTTGCACTCACGACCGTTGTGGAACTTGACCCCCTTCTTGAGCTTGAAGGTGAAGACGGTGGCGTCCTCGTTCACCTCGTAGGACTCGGCCATGGCCGGTACCAGCTCCATGGTTTCGGGGTCGTTGTCCATGAGGCCGTCGAAGATCTGCTTGCCCACCTCGATGCCCTGCGATTCCTGGAGCTGGGCGGGGTCGAGGGAAACAGGGTCGCTGATAAGGCAGTAGTTGAAGGTCCCTCCCTCCTGTATCTCCTCCTTCGCCTCCTCCTTCTTGCCGCACCCGCCCAGGACCATGGCCGCCCCGACCACGATGGTCAAAGCCAGAACTGCGGCGATGATAACCTTGCCTTTCTTCATGAAATACCTCCTTTTCAGTCCTCTCCCTCCCGGTCAAAGAGCAATCTCCCGTAGATCCCTTTCCGCATAATCCCGGTTCTCACCCCCTTTGTCCGGGAAAACCCCCGGATCAACGGCTGCCACTTATGCTGCGACGGTCGGTCAGTGAGTGGAATCTTGCGCCAGACGTTCACCCCCCTCCTCTCGTTCCAAGATTGCTCTTGCGACGATAAGTCCAACGCGCCTGATAAATCCCAATAAATTATAAAGAATCAAGTGCCGCGCATGCAAAGTCACCCCCCGGAGGCAACCCGGAGAGCACCCGCCGACACGACACGGAATCACCCGTTCCCGGCACGAACACTCGCTTTTGCGCCACCGCGCCGCCTGCTCCAAGGGGGGTCAGAGGCCGGTGGAACCGAACCCCCCCTCTCCCCGCGGGGTCTCGTCCAGCTCCTCCACCTCCACCGGCTCGGCCCTCTCCACCCGCTGCACCACCATCTGGGCGATGCGGTCGCCCTTCCTCACCGTGAATTCCTCCTCTCCCAGGTTGACCAGGATGACCTTGACCTCCCCTCGGTAGTGGCAGTCGATGAGACCCGGGGTGTTGACGATGCTGATGCCGTGCTTCGCCGCCAGTCCGCTGCGCGGCTGCACGAAGGCGGCGTATCCCTCGGGCAAGGCCATGGAGAAGCCGGTGCCCACCAGCGCTCGCCCGCCGGGTTTGAGGACCACGTCCTCCGCGCTGCGCAGGTCGAGGCCGGCGTCGCCCTCGTGGGCGTAGGAGGGGAGCTCCACGTCCGGGACGAGCCTGCGCAGGCGCAGGCGCACGCCCTCGCCGCGGGGGCCGGCCACCTTCTTCCAGCCCAGGAGGGGCACCATGTCGAAGACTCCCAGGCAGGAGAAGAGGGCTCGCAGCTCCTCGCGCAAACGCTCGCCTCGCGCCTCTTTCTCCAGCAACACCCCCTCCAGCTCGAGCTGGTAACTCTTTCCGGGAAGGAACTCGTACGCGAACCAGTACCTCCCCTTTCCCGCCTCGCGGTAAGCGGCGGCTTCCAGGTCATAGGGGAGAAACCCGTAGATCACCCGCCCTCCCTTCACCAGTACCCGCACGCGGTTCTCGTAGACGAAGATGCGCGGCGGTCCCGCCCGGTAATAGGTGGTCAGGTAGACCGCGGCCTCGTGCGAGCGCAGGATCTCCTCCGTCCTGCCGCACATGCCCGTGAACAGCTCCTCGAAGTCCTTTCCCTCTATCAATGCGGGCCCTCACTCCTTCCTCGCCTCAAGCTCATACCGAAACCGGCGCCGCGGCACGGGTTCAATCCTCCACCAGGGCCACCGCGCGCACCCACCCCGCGCTGGCCTTCTTGATCTTGACGGGAAAGCAGAAGAAGGTGAAGCCGTGGGGGGGCAGCTTGTCAAGGTTGGTCAGCTTCTCTATGTGGCAGTAACCCCTCTCTATGGAGGCGAAATGGCCTTCCCATATGAGTGAGGCGTCGCCGGTGGCCTCGAAATCCTTCGCGATGAGGGGGAGGGGCCGGTCCCAGGACCAGGCGTCCGTCCCCGTGACCCTGACCCCGTGCTCCAGTATCCACAGGGTGGCCTCGCGGCTCATACCGCACCCCTTCACCAGGTACTCCTCCCTGCCCCAGTACCTGTCCGCCCCCGTCATCACCAGCACGATGTCGCCTTCCCTGAGCCGGTAGTCCATGTCCCGGAAGGCCTTTTCCACGTCGGCGGCCATCACCCGGTAGCCGTCCGGGAAGTGACGGAAGTCGAGGACCACGCCGGGTCCCATGCACCACTCCAGCGGCACCTCGTCGATGGTCAGGGCAGGCTTTCCCCCATCCATGGTGGGGTGATAGTGCCAGGGAGCGTCCAGGTGCGTGCCGGCATGGGTGGCGACGGTGAGGATCTCCATGGCCCACCCCAGTCCGCCCGGCAGGTCCCTTTCCGCGTCGATGCCCGGGAAGAAATCGGCCATGGAGGCCGCGCCCGCCCTGTGGTCCATGTAAAAGATCTTGGGTATCATGACCGCGGGGTCCGAGGGCAGCCCGTCCTCGATGCTTATGCTCAGGTCTATGAACCTCTTTCCCATGCGCGATCCCTCCTTTGCCATTCCATCCCATCCGGCAACGGCGCGACCGGGCGCCCCGACTCCCATAAATATACCCCAACCCGGTGACCTTCATGGCCGGTGTGCGGGGAACACGGGTCCGGCCGCCGCCCCGCAGGCGTCCCGCGGAAGTCCCGCAGGTTCCCTGCATGGGTCCCGCCGACACACCGCAGGTTCCCGGCATGCGTCCTGCCGATGACCCGAGGGTCGCTCACACGATCAGGCCCCAGACCTCGCTTATCCTCATCATCCCGCTGTTCTTAACCGAATATTAACGGTAGTTTCATGGACGCTTAAGAAGTGATTGAGACAAATATGGATAACGGGTGCGAGACACTGGCATCGACAACGGGCGAGGAGGAAGAAAATGGCTGTAGAGAAGGCAAGGCGACGGGGAGCCGCCAGGGTGTTGGCGATCGTCATCCCCGTCTCCCTGGCGGTGGTGGTCGCCGCGGTGCTGGCGCTGGTGCTGGGCAGGGGTGAGACGTCGCAGTCGAAAGAGGGCGGGGAAGAGACCGTGAGCCGGGAGGAGATGCTCGAGACCTACGAGGCCATAAGGAAAAAGGCGGAGGAGGCCCTGGCCGAGACGGAGGACCTCGCGTCGGAGGAGGCAGCCTCCGACCCCGCGACCTACGAGCAGGAGCTGGAGGAGGCCGCGGCCGCCTACGAGGAACTCTACCAGGACCTCGAGGAAGCGACCAGCTACGCGGTGGAGGTCACGGAGGAATACGAGGAACTCTACTCCTACATATACGACTACTACGACTACCTCTACAACCTTTCCGAGCAGGCTTTGGAGGATATCGATTACCTGTTGTCGCTGCTCCCCACCCTGGAGGAGATGCAGGGACTCGAGGAGCTGCTGGAGCGGTTGGAGAACCTGCCCAAGGGCGGCAAGTTCGGCGAGTTGCCAGCGCAGCTCTCGCAGCAAGCCCAGCGGGCACTGTCCGAGCTGGAGGGCACGCAGCCTCCACCCGGCATGGAGCCCTACGGCGGCGAGGTGCAGGCCCTTACCCAGGAGCTCGCGTCCCTGGCCAAGGAGCTCGCGCAGACCCTCGCCTCGGGAAACCAGGCGGCGCTCAGCTCCCTCGCGAAACAGATGAACGTGACCATGTCCCAGGTGCAGCAGCAGCTCTGCGCGGGAGTGAACTCCCTCCTGGCCAGCTACGCCTCGGCGCTCTCCCAGCTGGAGGCGGCCATCGAGTCGGCCCTGCCGTGATGTCGCGACCCGCGGCAAACATCCGCGGCGCTCGGCGCTCCCCTCCATGAACACGACGGCACCGGGGGCCACGCCGCGCCGCGGCCGCGAGGCACGCAACCGGGTAGAAGGATGCGGCGGCGGCCACATATGCCTCGGGCACGAAACCGGGTGGCTGTCGATACTTACGTGACTTAAACAGTCGAAAGCTCGAGGGCTTTTGCCGCCGTTCGTCGTATCCCTCGAGCCTTCAACCGGTAAGGGGGGCTCCGAAAGTCAGGCACCCAGTACCTTGAGTTGGGGGATCTCCTCTTTCATTCCCAGTATTCCCTTGATGTATTGCAAAAGCGAATCCAGGTCGAAGGGCTTGGTGTAGTAATGGATGACCCCCGCCTGGGCCGCCTTCTCCTTCACCTCCTCGCGGGGTAGGGCGCTGAGGAACATGATGGGTATGGCGAAGGTCTTGGTGGACGCACGCAGCTTCTCCACCACGCTCAACCCGTTCCCGGCGGGCATCCTTATGTCCAGGACGATGAGGTCGGGGTGTTCCTTGTGCGCGCGCATCACGGCGGACATGCCGTCGAAGGCCGCGCATACCTCGAAGCCCTCCATGGCGAGGTTGACGCTGAGGATACGCACCAGTTCCTCGTCATCGTCCACTATCAGGATCTTTTTCTTCTTCCCGTTCGTCTCTCCCATCCCGAGCCCCTTTCCTCTTATTCCACCGGTAGTACGTTTATCGAGAAAAGGGCGGGGGCGAGACATCATACCCCGGGGGGATAGTGCCCATCCCATGGTTTGAGGGCATTCCGCGTCTTGGAGGGGTTTCCGCAAACGTCAGAGGGCCTCCCGTGAACGGCGTGAACGGCTTCCGTACGGTAAGGATGGATTCACGAGGCGAGGGCATTGCGCGACGCGAAAGCTGCCCCGCGACGCGGCGGGAGCGCGGTGAAATGGTGTTTGCGACAAACGGTGCGGGGCGCGCCGTCCCTCAACGCGCCGGGACGATGTCCATGTACAGGTCGCCGTCCTCCTCCAGGCGCCACTCGCACCGCCCCTTCTGCCCCGTGGCCAGCTCGAAGACGCCCAGGGCGAGCCCCACCAGGTACTCCGGGATTGCGGGGTTGGCCACGACCGCCTGCATCCCGTCAGGCGTGATGTCAAGCGAGGTGAGCAGCCCGAGACCGCGGATGGCGGCCAGGAAGCGCAGTCTCTCCAGGCCGCTGCGCGCCTCCTCGACGCCCATGGCCGCCACGGTGTTCTTCCTCTCCACGTCGATGACGGCCGTTGTGACCCTCTCACCGAGCTCGTGGACCAGCTCGTCGAAGACCTCGCGCATGCCGGCGGTCCCGAAGAAAGCCAGCCTCCTGCCGCTATCGCTTTCGCGGATGATGCCCCGCGCCAGGTCCCAGGAGAAGTGTGCCAGCTCGCGCGGCGCGCCGCAGGAGGGACAGGGCGTGTAGGAGATACCACCCGGCTTGCGCGCCACGTGGTCCCGCACGTGAAAGTACTCCTCCTCCAGCTTTTCACCGCTCACCGTGACGTCTATCTGGTGGCGCCTCTCGTCGAGGGCCTGGTAGGTAAGGGAGGCCCTGCGCCGCTCCAGCACCTCCGCCGAGCCCTTGAAATCACCACAGAAGAGGGGGAGGGAATAGGGATCCTCGATGAAGACGGTGACCCTCTCCGGGCGGCCCCGCCGCGGGTACTGCCCTCCCAGGGTTATCTTGCCGTACCCCATGACCAGTCCCTGGGCCTCGATGGTGGACATGAGGGTGCGATAGCCGACGAGGCGCGCGGCGATGTTCACGTACCAGGGCAGCGTGTGGCGGAGAAAGGCGCGCGTGGCGCGGCTCTTGGAAGATATTACCAACTCCCATATGTGTTCCTGCGTCACCGCGAGATCGCGGGAGAGGCGGCGCCACATGTGGTCAAGGTTGTCCGATTCGAAGAAGATCATGCGGTGCGCGGGATCGCTCACCTGGGTGATGGTCCCGTCGTCGTTCCACCGCATGGTGCGCGAGATCCCCAGCGGGACTCCGCATTCCCGGCAGGTCCTGGTAATCTTCATCGCCAACCCCCCGTCTACCGGCTTCCTTCAGGCACCGATATAAGCCTTCTTGACCTCCTCGTTCCCGGCCAGCTCCTCCGCCTTCCCCTCCAGGACGATGCGGCCGTTCTCCAGCACGTAACCCCGCGTGGAGATGGAAAGGGCCATGCTGGCGTTCTGCTCCGAGAGCATGATGGTGATCCCCCGGCGGTTTATGTCCACGATGGTCTCCATGATGCGGGTGACGACCAGGGGCGCCAACCCCAGCGACGGCTCGTCCAGGAGCAGGAGGCGAGGTCGTGACATGAGGGCCCGCGCTATGGCCAGCATCTGCTGCTCCCCGCCGCTCAGGGTGCCCGCGTCCTGCTCGCTGCGCTCTTCCAGGATGGGGAACAGCTCGTACACCTCGCGCAATGCCGCGGATACGTCCTCCTTCTCGCGGTAGCGGGTATAGGCCCCCATCATGAGGTTCTTCTTGACCGAGAGCCGGGGAAAGAGCTTGCGGCCCTCGGGACACAGAGAGATTCCCTTCCTCACGATCGCGTCCGGCCGCATGCGGCTGATGACCTCCCCCTCGAAGGTCATGGTCCCGCGCGTGGGCCGCAAGAGCCCGCTGATGGTGCGGAAAAGGGTGGATTTCCCGGCACCGTTGGCTCCCAGCATGCAGACGAGCTCGCCCTGCTCTATCCCCAGGGATACCCCGTGAAGCACCTCGTGTTTCCCGATATTGCAGTACACGTCCTGCAGTTCAAGCATGTTGTTCCCCCAGGTACGCCTCGATGACCGCCCGGTCCTCGCATACCTCCTGCGGGACCCCGTCCGCTATCTTCACCCCGAAGTTCAGGGCCACGATACGGTCCGCCAAGCTCATGATCATGCGCATCTTGTGCTCGATGACGCAAACGGTGATGCCGCGTTCGCGGATGCGCGCGATGAGGTCGATGATGCCGTTGGTCTCCTCCATCCCCACCCCCCCGGTGGGCTCGTCCAGCAGGACCAGCCGCGGGTTTCCGATGAGCGCGATGCCGATGGCCAGCCTCTTCTGGGCCTCCTGGGGGATGGAGCCCGCCGGCTGATTGGCATATTCTCCCAGGCCGGTGAAAGCCAGCACCTCCAGCACTCTCTCCGCGGCCTCCTTCTTCTCCCGCCGCCCCCGCGGCGTCTGCAGGACCACGTCCCAGAGCCCGGAGCGCGTGCGCATGCGGTACCCGATGATCAGGTTGACGTAAACCGGCAGCTCCTCGAAGAGGGCGGTGGTCTGGAAGGTGCGGGCGATCCCCTCGCGGGCCATCCGGTAGGGCTTCCACCCCGTCACGTCCTTTCCCTGGAAGACGATGCGGCCCTCGTCCGGAGGGAAGGTCCCGCCCACCAGGTTGAAGATGGTGGACTTGCCGGCCCCGTTGGGACCGATTATCCCGAGGATGCTCCCTTCGGGCACCTCGAAGTCCACCTTGTTCACCGCCACCAGGCCGCCGAAGCGCTTGGTAAGGCCTTCCACGCGCAGGATGGTCATGGCGCCACCTCCTGCGCCTTATACCTCGCACGGCGTCCGTTGATCCATTCCCACAATCGCTTGAGGCCGCCCATCACCCCGAGCGGGAAATAGATTATCGCCACTATCAATATGAACCCGAAGAGGACGAAACGGTACTCGCCCAGGGACTTCTCCATGTAGTCGAGGAAATAATAGAGCCCCACCGCGCCCAGCACGGGGCCGGAGAGGGTGGCCACCCCCCCGATGAGCACGTAGACGAGGAGGTTGAAGGAATAGGCGTAGTTGGTCACGGTGAAGTCGAGATGCTGGTTCTCAACGGCCAGCAGCGCTCCCGCCAGCCCCACGATGAAGCAGCTCACCGTGAAGGAGAGCAGCTTGTAGCGGAAGGTGTTGATGCCCACGGCCTCCGCAAGGTTCTCGTTGCTGCGTATGGACATGAAGGTGACGCCCAGGAGGGACTTTACGATGAAGCGCACCACGACCAGCACCAGCACCAGGACGGCGAGGACGAAATAATAGCGCGCCCAGCGCTGTGCCAGGAAACCCGGGCAGGGCACCTTCTGTCCCTGTATCCCGCCAGACAGCCACGTCCAGTTCTCGAAGACCTTGAAGACGATGACGTTGAAACAGAGGGTGACGATGGCGAAATAGGGCCCCTTGGTGCGCAGGGAGGGCAGGCCCACCAGGAAACCGAGGAGCGCGGTGACCAGGCCGGCGATGAGGAACGCGAGCCAGAAGTTCAACCCGACCCTTTCCGTGAAGATGCCGAAGGCGTAGGCGCCGATGCCCAGGAAGGCGCCGTGGGCGAGGGATGCCTGGCCCGTGTAGCCCAGGATGAGGTTGAGGCTGACGGCGGCGATGGCCCAGGCCATGGCCAGGGTGAGTACGCGCACCTGGTAGAGCTTCAGGCCTATCCAGGGCAGGGCGCAGGCGATGCCGAGGACCAACAGACAGAAGGCGGGCTTCCCGAACTTCCTGAGCTTTTCCTCCATCTCAATCCCTCCCCTTGAAGAGCCCCGTGGGGCGGAAGGCCAGGATGAGGATGAGCACGGCGAAGGCGAACACGTCCTTGTACGCGGAGGAGACGTATGCTATGGCCAGGGCCTCGAGGACGCCCAGCAGGTAGCCCCCCACGATGGCTCCCTGCATGCTGCCCAGGCCGCCCAGGACAACGATGACGAAGGCCTTGAGGATGAGCACGCTCCCCATCTCGGGGGAGATGAAGGCCAGCGGGGCCATGAGCACCGCCGCCGCGGCGGCCAGGGCGGTGGCGATGGCGAAGGTTAGCATGGAGATGCGGTTGACGTTGATGCCCACCAGGGCAGCCCCGTCGCGGTCCTGGGCAACGGCCTCGATGGCCGTACCCAGGCGGGTCTTCTTGATGAAGAGATGCAGGAGGACGACAAGGACCACGGCCCCGGCTATGACGATGAGCCTCTGTGCCTCGATGGTGATGCCCGCGAAGCTGAATACCTTGTCGATGGGCTTGGAGACGCTGAGGGCCCGGGGTTTTACGGCGCGCACCAGGGTCTCCAGGAAGAGGAAGAGGCCGATGGCGGCGATGAAGGTGTTGATGTGGGGCTGGTCCCGCAGGGGCCTGTAGATCAGCCGCTCCACGATCACCCCTCCCAGGGCCAGGGCGACCATGCAGATGGGCAAGGCCAGCCAGTAGTTCACGTGCGCTATGGTCATGAGGATGTAGAGGAAATAGGCGCCCAGCATGTACAGGTGTCCGTGGGCGAAGTGGGAGATGTCCAGGATGCCGAAGATGAGGGTGAGGCCCAGGGCCACCATCACGTACTGGCTCCCGAGCTGTATGCCGATGATCACCTGGTTAAGGAAGAAAGACAATCGAGCCTCCCTCGTCTCCCCCGCTTACCGCCTTGATACCCGAGAACTCAGACCGCGGCTCTCCTCGAGCTTGCGATCACGCCGCCACCGCTCTTCGCGCGGGTAACCTTCACCCTCGTCTCGTTTCCATCCCTTGTAGTTGATGCCGTTCCCGCACGCGGAGACCCGGACGGTCTTGTCATATATTCGGAGAGCTGCAGCGATTCCTTAACCGTTCTCCGGGAAGGTTATCCTTCCGCACCTAACGCTCTTGCGCCCTCGCGCCATTGCGTACGGTTTCCCCGCCCGCAAACCGGATTGTTTTGGGGGAAGCCCCCGCAGAGGCCTCCCCCTTATTGCTCTTACTTGCTGCCTTCCGCTATCGCCTCACCCTACATCTTCCACCATTCCATGAGCTCCCCGGGCTCGAATTTGCCGTTCTTCACCTCCACCGTGGTGCCCGGCATGAGCAGCGCCCCGGTCGAGTCGTTGATACCGGAGAACGCCACCGGGAACTCCTCCTCCGAGGTCACCGAGACGTTGCCCTTGGCAAAGGCGGCCCGGATGGCGGCCACGTCGTCCACGCTGCCGGCCTCCTTCATGGCCTCCACAAGGATGTGGAAGCCCGTGTAGCAGATGGCCGCCTCCCAGGTGAAGCGCATGCCGTACTCCTTCTCGAACCTCTCCAGCGTCTTGGCCGTGCCCGGCCATACCGATTGATCGATGGGGAGCACGCCGATGGCGCCTTCGAGCTTATCGATCCCCGTCTTTTCGACGATGATGTCCAGCTTGGCCTGGTCGATGACGATGAACCCACCCTTGAAGCCCATGCTGCGCGCCTGCTCGATGACCAGGGCCGTGGGCTCGGAGGGGCCACCGCAGAAGATGACGTCCGGGTTGGCCGCGAGCACCTTGGTCACGTACGGCGTGAAGTCGCTCTCGGTGTAATAGCTGGCCGGGGCCTCCGCCACCACGGTGCCTCCCGCCTTGGTCCAGGCATCCTTCATGGTCTTGCCCCAGAGCTCTCCGTAGGCGCCGGTGGTCTGGAGCATTCCCATCTTTTTCCACCCGTGGCCCATTGCCCTGGGGATCCAGTCCTTGAGGTAGACGGAGAAGGGCGGCGGCAGGGTGATCATGTACTTGTTGGGTGACTGCGCGTAGAGGGGGACGCTGGTGTATGCCATCATCAGGAACTCTTCCCCCGGCTTGGTGTTGATGCTCAGTTGCGGCGCGATGGTGTTGGCGGTGGGGTCCCAGATGACCTTTACGCCCTCCTCGAGCACGAATCGCTGGGCGTTGCTCAACGCTTTCTCGGGCACCATCTCGTCATCGGCCGACACCAGCTCGAAGATATAGGTGGTATCGCCGATGGTCACGCCCCCCTTGGCGTTGATGTCCGCTATGGCCATGTCCAGGCCGGCCTTGATGTCCTGCCCGTAACCGGCGGATATGCCGCTCAGGGGAGCGTTGAGGCCGATCTTCACCGTCACCTTTTCCCCTCCGCCTGCACCGCAGCCCGAAAAGCCCAGGGCCACCAGGAGAACCGCTGCGATCAGGCAAATGGTTGCCTTCCAACGCATGTCCATCAACCCCCTTTTCCTCGGTCTCTCTCCTCTTCGCCTTTCCACGTGGCGTTCGACGCATTCCCCTCACATCCACGGGCGCCCTCTCACTGCCCGGCCATGCCGTCTGCGTGCTTTTCCACGTTCGTCTTGACAAGCGCCCTCTTCCCAGGACGGGAAATCGCATCGGCACGCCTCCCGTGCACGCCACCGCTCGGCAGTACTCCAGGAGAGCTACGTCTACGCAGACCTTAGCCGACCGGCGTTCCGTTCATCACGGCGAAACCGCCGTTCGTGCCGGGATGTGACCGGTGGAAGCCTTCATCTATCACCCCCCCCGCGGTCCCCCTCCGATGAGGGTGAGAATCCGAGCTCAAACGCCATCATATTCTTTCCCCATTGTTGGGAACAGTATACCTCACGCTTAATAATTCAGCAATTCAAACAAGAATCCTTCCCCGGGCGGGGTAAAAAATGCGGTGCTCGGGCGCGCCCGTCGGCCACACCTAACGGCACATCCTGAAGCCGCCCTGCTGGCCGTAGGCGAAGTACATCTCGCCCCGGGGAACGGCGTCGAAGGACCCCGTTATCTCGCCCAGGGAGGCGGAGGCCTTTCCCGAAAGGTGGATATCGAGGGGTACGGTGGTGTCCGCTCCCATCCGCAGCATCACGGAGAGGGTGGCCTCGAAGGAGCGGTTCGCATCCTCGTAGCGGTATTCGCTCCACGAGACCTCGAAAACGGGGCTGTAGTCCCCCGGTGCGGAGATGGTGCCGTCCTCCTCCAGGACCAGGTGGCAGTTGGAGATACCGTACATTGCCCCTCGCATGTCCAGCACCCAGTGTCCCCTTATATTCTCGTATGCACCGGAGGGCGGGGCTGCCTGAACGCCGCCCGCGGGGTCGGGGAACCTGAAAACGAGGCGCGTGGCCTCGCCCGCCTGTTCCGTTATCATCTGGATCTCGCCGCCGGAAGTGGCCGGGCCGGGTTCCACGGGCTCCTCCCCTCCGGGAGGCGGCGCCACGGTGGCCTCCGCCGTGTTCTCAACCGCCGCGGGTTCCCGCCCGCCCACGGCCTGGGTCCTCGGCTTCGCCGCGAGGATGAACACCACGGCGGCGATGGCCAGGACCACGGCTGCACCCAGCAGGAACGCCCGGCGCAAGCTCAAGGCCCACCTCCATTATTTCCATCCCCGGAATAGAGGGTTTTTCGCAGAACCAGACGCTTCGCCCCCTTCCACGGATATCCTTTGCACGCGTGTTATCTCATCCCCAGGGTTGGGTCTCGCGCGTGAGGGAGCGTGCGGCCAGTCCCCGGTTCCGTCCACGGTAGGCCCGCTGCGTGGCTTCGGGAGCGAGGGGGCCCCGTAAACCCATCCCTTTAAACAGCTCGTATTCATGAACGGTAGAACCTATTCCAACTCCACGAGGCGCTTGACCAGCTTGACCTTCTCCTCCAAATCGGCCAGGCGACGTATCATTATGCGCTGGGCCTGGGGGGATCCCGCTCCGTGTATGCTCTCCGTGAGATAGGCGGCCGCACCGCAGCCCATGGTCATGTTCTCGATGAACTTGAGCACCTTGATGCGGTCCAGGGTGGGGATATCCCCGGAGCCCTTGAGGTATTTCTCGAGATAGGGAGCTATCTCCGGGTTCTCGAAATCCTTCTGCGAGGGCATGGTCACCACCAACCCGCCGGCGATGTCCTGCAGGAGGCGCGAGATCTCGAAGGGGAAGCGGGTGACGTTCTGCTTGCAGACGTTGGCCAGGAGCACGTCCACCAGGTAGCAGCCGGAAGGGGTGGGAACACCGCGGGCGCTGCAGGCGATGCCGCAGGAGAAGAGGGTCTCGTTCAGGTGGATCATCTCGGTGATCTTGTCCCGCACGTGGCTCGCGCCCTCCACCCCCTGGTAGACGGCTGCCAGTTGCGCCGCCCCCACCAGCACGTCGCCCACGCCCACCTTGCAGCCGCCGTAGCTCTGGCGGTGATAGGCGGCGAAACGCTCCACCACCTTGCCGCTCTGGTCGTGCTCCCCGCACATGAAGACGCGCTCCCAGGGGACGAAGACGTCGTCGAAGATGACCAGCGCCTCCTGGCTGCCGTACTTGGGGTTCCCGACGTCGAGGGGGCTTCCCTCCAGCTTGCGGGTGTCCGAGGGCTGGCGCCCCAGGATGAAGGTGATGCCCTCGGCGTCAGCTGGGACAGCGAAGGAGACGGCGTAATCCGCCTCGTCCCCGCGCATGGCCGCGGTGGGCATGACCAGTATCTCGTGGGAATTGAGGGCTCCCGTCTGGTGGGCCTTGGCGCCCCGCACCACGATGCCGTCGGGTCTTTTCTCCACCACGTGGACGAAGAGGTCGGGGTCGGCCTGCTCCGCGGGGCGCAGCCCGCGGTCCCCCTTCACGTCGGTCATGGCCCCGTCCAGCACCAGGTTCTCCTCCTGTATGAAGCGCAGGTATTGCTTGAACCGCTCGTGGTATTCCGTCCCGTGCTCCTGGTCGCATTCGTAGGTCACGGAGTAGAGGGCATTGATGCCGTCCATGCCCACGCAGCGCTGGAAGCAGGTGGCCGTCCTGCGGCCCAGCAGGCGCTGCATGAGCACCTTCTTCACCAGGTCGTCGGTGTCCTGGTGGATGTGGGTGAAGCGGCTGATACGCGCTCCCGTGAGGTGGGAGTCGGCGAAGAGGAGTTCCTCCGCGTCCGGCTCATCGCCGCGATCATAGGTCTCGGCCATTGCGTTCATGGCCGGCCTGATCATGGGATGGTCCACGGGGTTCTCCACGCGTTCCCCCAGCAGGTATATCCTCCTCTCCATCCCGCGGAGGCTCTCCACGTAGGCTTCCGGGCCGTCTATCTTCATTCCGCCACCTCCTCACTCCCTCGAGCGGGCCGGTAATCCCTTTGTTCCTGCGGCATTTGCATGACACATCCTCCGGAAAGGCCCGTTCATCTCTCATGCCAAGAGAACATGACAAAAGTGTATACCATCCGCCGGCGGCCCCGCCATGAAAGCCCTCAGCCTCGGCAACACCCCGGGTTCCGGTCTCGAGCGTTGCCTTCTTGCGGCCCGGGGAATCGGGGTAACGTTCTCGCTCGGCGCCGCGCGCCTTTCCCAAGAATCCGAAACCCCGGGAAAGGCATCCCCGCTGCGACCGACCCTGTAATCCCCCGGACTGGGTCGGTGATAAACCTGGGGGCGCTTGCGATGTCGCCTCCCGACCCCGGTCATGTCCTGGCGAGGCGCAGGGAGCCGTCGTCGTCGAGCAGGGCCGGGCCGACGGCCAGGGAAGCTATGTCCTCTTCCTCGCCTCGGAACGGGGTGAGCAGCCTCGCCCTGGTCCCCTCCACGCCAAGGACACGGGCCAGGGCTAGGGTGAGGCTTTCAGCGTCGTTCAGGCCGACGAGGCATCCCTCGCGCAGCGCGGCCTCGGTGGCCGCAAGGCGGGACGAGGTGGCAATGATTTCCAATTGTTCGAGGTCTATCTCCAGCTCCCGCGAGGAACGGAAATATTCCCGGAGGCGCTCCCGCCGGTAAGCGGCCCTTTCCTCCCGGCTTTTCCGCACGGCCTCCGCGGCGGCTTTCACCAGGACCAGCTCCCCGTAGGCCGACTCCTCCAGTCCACGGAAGATATGCAGGGCCTCCCCGTGGCGGTCCAGTACCACCACCAGGTCGGGCTGCAGCGCCCTGATCTTCCTGCGCTTGAGCAAGGCCGCCAGCCCACCCTCAACCATGCCCGAGGTGTCGATGAACAGGGTCTCGCAGCCGCTTTCCGGGACACGCTTCTCCAGGCGCAGGCCGGCTTCGACCACGGATGCCACGTCATAAGCCGGGGAGGAAAAACCGAGGAAGGCCATGGCGGTGGGAGAAAGGGGCCGTTCCCCGCTCACCCAGGGGACCTGCAGGCCAACGCAACCCGGCGGTCCCACCGTGGACTGGCCGAGATCGAAGTCCAGGAACGCCACGTGCCGGCCCTCCGCGCACATGCGGTCGGCGAGGGAAAGGGCCAGGAAGGTCTTGCCGGTATCGACGGCACCTACGAACATCACCCTCCGGTGATCCCCGCCGAGGATGCGTTCCTGCACCGCCACGCTCGAACCTGCCTCGCCCTGCATCCCGGATTCAAATCCTTGTGAGCGGGCACCATACCGCCACGCTCTCTCGTTTCCCGACCGGTTTTTCACATTATAGCCGGTGTGTATGGCCCGCGTATCGGAAACCGCGAATGGGGGAACCGCATGCCCGCGCCACGAACATCCCCGCACCGCGAGGTATTCCGGGCAGCGTGTGCTATGATCGGGTCGTAAGCCACGCGGGAACGGGTGATTCCGCGGCCGGGTGAGTGCAACGAGCGTCACGGCAGCCTCGGAACGCCGGCCAGGCCGTTTCACCTCGGGCGGCACGGAGGCCGCGGGGGCGGCATGAACCGGAGGAATGTCGTCACAAACCGGAGCAACCGAGGATATGTCGCCGGTTCCCATCGCATCCATGCCGGGCCCACGATGAAAGGAGGGGGGATGTCGGGTCGTCCGCGCACCGTCAGCCTGCTCTGCATGATACTATGCATGATACTTCTCGTCGCATCGCTCGCGTCCCTCCACGCCGGTTGCGGCGGTGGGGGCGTTGCCGGCAAAGAGGAAGCGCCCGCCGGAGCGGGGGAGGTCTCCCCCGCGGGCGACATCGCCGCGGAGGAGGGTACGCGAACCTCCACGCGGGGTGCCTCCACCCTGCACATGTGCGGGCGCTCCGTGCTCGCGGGATGGTTCGAGCACTGGGGCTGGGATTACGATCCTGGGAACCCCGTGCGCTTCTCCGGCTACGAGCTCATCTACCACGAGATGGACACCCCACCCGGCATCGTGGACACCGCCCTAGACGTGGTGCGGGACATCGCACGCGAAGGGGGGAGCGCCCTCTTCTTCAAACTCTGCTTCGCTGACTTCGAGGGAGGCGACGAGGAGACAGCGCGTGCGAACCTCGAGAGCAACATGCGCATCGTCCGGGCCGTCGCCGACACGGTGGTGGGAGAGGGCCTGCCGCTCATCCTGGGCAACGCCCTCCCCATGGTGAGGGAATACACGGACACCTGGCTGACCTGGAACCACCGCGAGTACAACCGCTTCCTCGCGGAGCTGGCGGCGGCGCACCCCGGCCGCATCGTGATCCTGGACCTCTACGGCACGCTGGCCTCCCCCGGGGGCTGGCTGCGCCCCGAGTACGCCCTCGACCCCTACGACTCCCACCTCAACGACGCCGCCTACGCGGCCCTGGACCCGGTCCTCGCGCAGTCGCTGGGCGATCTTTGAGTTCACGGCGAGCTTCACCCGCAAGCATGAACCGCCGTCCGGCTGCTTGCGCGCCTGTCCCGCAGCAGGGGTATAATCTCGGCATCATCGTCAAGCGTGGGCTCTCCTTCTGCGGCCTTCCGGCCGCAGCAGCGAGGTGCCGTTCGTGGGAAGGAGGTCTGAGATGTCCGCTGCGCACAACGTCGAGAAGCTGGATCACGCGGCTTTCGCGGTGAGGGACAAGGACCTGGCGGCGGCCTTCCTGACCAGGGTCCTGGGGGCCCAGGAGGTCATGGACATGGAATGGGGCGGCTTCCGCTTCACCTCCTTCCTCCTGGGCTCTGGGAGCATGCTGGAGCTGGTGTACTCCGATGACCCGAACAACTTCGTCAACCGCTTCATCGCCAGGCGCGGGGAGGGATTGCACCACCTCACCTTCAAGGTGAGCGACCTGGAGGGCACGGTGGAACACCTGCGGGCGCAGGGCCTCAACCCCTTCGACATCAACACCTCCAACCCCCTGTGGAAGGAATGCTACCTGCACCCCCGCGAGGCGCTGGGGACCCTCATGCAGTTCGCGGAGTTCCCCGAGGAGGAGTGGATCAAGGTCTGGGCGCAGTCGCAGAAGTAGCGGAACTATTCAGCAGATGCGGGGGAAGTGCTCGCCGGAGGGCATGCGCAGCAGGCGGTGTGAGCCGAGAGGGGTCAGGAGGGAGACCTCGCCCCCGCGCCCGTCGAGTGCTTTGCCGACGACCGCCGCCTCCCTCCCCAGGGGATGGGAGCGCATGGCCTCAAGCACGGCGGGGGCCGACTCCTCGGGAACGGAGGCCAGGAGCTTGCCCTCGTTGGCCAGGAGCAGGGGGTCCAGGCCCAGCATCTCGCAGAAGGCGCGCACCCCTTCCCGCACCGGTATGTCTGCCTCCCTCAACTCCATGGCCACCCCTGATGCGGAGGCCATCTCCTTCAAGGAGGCGGCCAGGCCTCCCCGGGTGGGATCGCGGAGGGCATGTACTTCGCCCGCCTCCAGCATCGCCTCCACCAGGCCGTTCAGGGGTGCGCAGTCCGACTCCACCTCCACCTGGAAGTCAAATCCCTCCCTGCAGCTCAGCACCGCGGTCTCGTGATCGCCCACGCAGCCGCTCACCAGGAGTAAGTCGCCCGCCTTCGCCCCCTTTATGGATACCTCCCTCCCGGCCGGGATGACCCCCACCCCGGAGGTGTTCACGTAGAGCCCGTCGGCTGCTCCCTTCTCCACCACCTTGGTGTCCCCGGCCACGATGCGCACCCCCGCCTCCTCCGACCAGCGTCGCAGGGATGCGAGGACATCTACCAGGACCTGGAAAGGCAAACCCTCCTCCAGGATGAGGCCCAGGGTGAGGAAAAGGGGCCTCGCACCTCGCATGGAGAGGTCGTTCACCGTGCCGCACACGGCGAGCTTTCCGATATCCCCGCCGGGAAAGAAGAGCGGCTTGACCACGAAGGAATCCGTGGTGTAGGCGAGCCGACATCCCTCCAAGTCGCCGGGCAGGGCAAGGGCCGCGGCATCCTCGGCGTCGACCGCGGCGCTCTCCCCCAGGGCGGGAAAGACCACCTCTTCCAACAGTTCCACCATGCGCGAGCCACCCCCGCCGTGGGCCATGGTGACAATCTCAGGGGGCATGCGTCTCACCGCCTTCCGGCCGAAGGGGAGCCATGGCCGCATGGCATATCGCTCCATATGTTCCCCTGCCGTCCCGTCCCCGGCATGCGTTTCCCGGAAAGCCTCCCCTTCCCTCACTCATGCCCATCAATCCTCCCGGACCTCGTAGAGATAGTAGGAGGCGCACGTCCCCTCGCTGGACACCATGCAGGGACCGAAGGGGCTGTCCGGCGTGCAGGAGCGGGCGAAGAGGGGGCAGTCCGGGGGTTTTAACCTGCCGCACAGGACGTCGCCGCAGCGGCAGCCGCTCTTCTCCTCCGGCTCCGGGACCTCCACCCCCCACTCCCCGGCGTCGAGGGCGCGGAACTCCTCCCGCAGCTCCAGCCCGCTCCCGGGTATGACCCCCAGCCCCCGCCACTCCGCGTCCGCCTCCCGGAAGACGCGGAGCATGGTCTCCCGGGCCTTGGGGTTGCCCTGCGCGCGCACCGCGCGGGAGTACTCGTTCGCCACCTCCGGCCTGCCCTCCTGCTTCATACGCATGAGCAGGAAGACGGCGCGTAGGATGTCCGCCGCTTCGAACCCGGATATCACGCAGGGTATGCCGTGTTCCTCCGCCAGGAAGCGGTAGGCCTCCGTCCCCAGTATCACGCTGACGTGCCCGGGAAGGAGGAAGCCGTCTATGGAAAAATCAACCATACCGACAAGGGCCTTCAGTGCCGGGGGGATGAGCTTGTGCAGGCTGAGCAGGAAGAAATTGTCAATTCCCTTCTCCCTGGCCCGCAGGACCGCCGCGGCCACGGTGGGGGCGGTGGTCTCGAAACCCACCCCCAGGAAGACCACCCTGCGGTCCGGGTTCTCCTCCGCCAGGGCGACGGCGTCCAGCGGCGAGTAGACCACCCTCACGTCCGCCCCCCTGGAAGAGGCTTCCATGAGGGTGCCCTGGGGCCCCGGCACGCGCATCATGTCCCCGAAGGTGGCCAGCGTGACGCCCTCCAGGCCCGCCAAGGCGATCGCGCGCCCCATGTCCCTCTGCGAGGTCACGCACACGGGACATCCGGGCCCGGATACCAGTTCCACCTTCTCGGAGAGGGCGGAGCGCAGCCCGGAACGGGAGACGGCCATGGTGTGCGTCCCGCAGACCTCCATGAAGGCGGCGCGGAAGGGGAAGGCGAGGATCCCGCGCAGCTGTCCGCGCAGGAGATCGGCGTTCCTGAACTCGTCGAGGTACTTCAAGGCTTCATCCTCTCCGCGGCCTTCCGCCTTCCTCGCGGTCATCCGTGCCGGGAGGAAGGCGCGCCTTCTCCCGCCCGCGCCGTGCCGCGCTGCGGCTTATTCGTAGAGGGGGCCGAACTCCGCCGCTTTCTCCAGGACGGCAAGGGTCCTCTCCGCCTCCTCCCGGTCCACCTTCTCTATGGCGAAGCCCGCGTGCACGAGCACGTAATCGCCGCTCACCACCCCGTCGAGGAGCATGAGGCTTACGACCTTGCGTACGCCTCCCATCTCTATGAGGGCGGTCTCGTCTTCCATCAACTCCAGGACTTGTGCCGGAACCGCTAGGCACATGGCCGCCTCCTCAGCCTCCTTCCCGTCTCTTCGCGCGCCTCGGCGTCTCCCGGTCCGCGGGCAAGGACACGCCCTATCTTATATACGGCGACATCGCCAACGCAACGTCTCGTGCACGGACCGTCCCGTGCACGGATCCCCGATGTAGAGGCGGGATGTCCAGGCTCCGACCGTCGCATGCGATCCGCAGCGATATGCACATCTCCGGACCGCGGGAACGGTCCCGCCTCCCTCGTCTTTCCCGGGCGCGTAAACCCGCCGGGAAGGTCGGCGCGCGCCGCACCGCGCCCTCGCACGCCCCGCCGGTACGCCGCCGGCCCTCACTCCCCGAGGGGCAAGCCTCTCTCGCTGCGCGATGCCGCCGCCACCGCCTGCCCCAGGGAGACACCCCCATCGTTGCACGGCACGCGGCGGTGGAGGAGGCAGCGGAAACCCTCGCTCTCCAGCCCCTCCACCGCCATGGCGGTGAGCAGGCGGTTCTGGAAGACACCGCCGCTCAGGGCCGCCACCGCGATCCCCGTCTCCCGCCGCAGCGCCAGGCACGTCTCCACTATGCCGCGTGCGAGGGCGGCGTGGAAGCCGGCCGCGATGGAGGAGACGTCCCTTCCCCCTTCCAGGTCCTCCAGGACGGCCAGGACCAGGGGGCGCGTGTCCAGGACCCACGGCAGACCGCCGCCCGCCAGGCGCACCTCATAGCCGGGCATGCGGGAACGCGGGCAAGAGGAGGCGACGGCCTCCAGCTCGCACGCCGCCTGGCCCTCGTAATACGCCACCCCGCGCACTCCCAGCAGGGCGGCCACGGCGTCGAACAGGCGCCCCGCGCTGGAGGTGAAGGGCACGTTGATGCCGCTTCTCACCTGCGCGGCGAGCGCCTGCGCCTTTCCCCGCGGGTCCGCATCGCGCCCGGCCCCCATCCCTTCCATGCGGCCTCGCCCGAAGAAGCCCCCGGTCCCGTCTCCCTGCGCGAACCGACTGGAAAATATATCCATTACGGCGTCCTCTTCCCCGTACGTACCCCAGAGCACGCCGAAGGCCATGCGTTCCAGTTCCCGCGCGCACACCTCTCCCCCCGGCATGGGGAAGGCATGGAGGTGTCCCGCGCGCGTGAACTCCGCCTCGTCGCAGAGGAGGAATTCGCCACCCCACACCGTGCCGTCCGCGCCGTAGCCCGTCCCGTCCCAGGCGACGCCTATGACCCTTCCGGAGAAGCCGTTATCCGCCAGGCAGCTCGCCACGTGCGCGTGGTGGTGCTGCACGGCGACCCGCGGCAGGGCGAAATCCGCGGCCAGCTGCGTGGACATGTAATCGGGGTGCAGGTCATGGGCGACCAGTCCCGGACTCAGGTCGAAGAGGCGCCGCACGGCGGCCATGGCTTCCTCGTAATGGCGGAGGGTCTCCAGGTCGTCCAGGTCGCCGATGTGCTGTCCCAGGAAGGCGTGCCTCCCCCTCAGGAAACAGAAAGTGTTCTTGAGCTCCGCCCCCAGGGCAAGCACCTCCACCCCGTACTCCCGCGCCACGACCACCGGGTAGGGCGCGTAACCCCTGGCCCTCCGCAGGGGATACTCCCTCCCCAGCAGCACGGATGTCACCGAGTCGTCGTACCTGACCAGGATGTCGCGGTCGTGCACGAGGAAAAGGTCCGCGATCCCCGCCAGGCGGCTGCGCGCCTCGTCGTTGTCCTTGGCGATGGGCTCTTCGCTCACGTTTCCGCTGGTCATCACCAGGGGTATCCCGGCTTCTTCCAGGAGCAGGTGGTGCAGGGGGGTGTAGGGGAGGAAGATGCCCTGCCTGTCCAGGCCCGGTGCCACCAGCCGGGAAAGCGGCGAGCCGTCCCTCTCCCGCAGGAGCACTATGGGAGCGCGGGGCGAGGCGAGGAGGGCGCGCTCTTCCTCGCTCACCTCGCAATATCTCTCAGCCTCCTGCAGGCTCGCAGCCATGACCGCGAGGGGCTTGGCGTAGCGGCGCTTTCGCTCCCGCAGGCGGGAGACCGCCGCGTCGCTCGTGGCGTCACAAGCGAGCTGGAAACCGCCCAGGCCCTTGACCGCCACGGTCTTTCCCGCACGCAGAGCTTCCGCCGCGAGGACCACGGGGTCCCCCGGCAGGACGTTTCCACGCCCGTCCTCCAACCGGAGGCGCGGGCCGCACTTCGGGCAGGCGTTGGGTTGGGCGTGGAAACGGCGGTCGGCGGGGTCGTGGTATTCCCTCTCGCACTCGGGACACATGGTGAAGGCGGCCATGGTGGTCAGGGGCCGGTCGTAGGGGATGTCGGCGATGATGGTGAAGCGGGGGCCGCAGTTTGTGCAGTTGATGAAGGGGTAACGGTAGCGGCGGTCGGCTGGGTCGTGCATCTCCCGCAGGCAATCCGCGCAGGTGGCCAGGTCCGGCGAGATGAGGGCGGCCTTCCTCCCCTCCTGCGAGCTATCCCGGATGCGGAAGCCGCCGTCCGCGGAAGGCAGGACCTCTTCACGGGCAACCTCCCTCGCTATGACCTCCTCGATCACCGCAGCCGGCGGAGCCTCCGCGGTTATCTTCTCCAGGAAGGTCGCCAGCTCATCCGCGCTCCCGGCGGCGACCACCAGGGCCCCCTCGGGGGTGTTCTCCACCCAGCCCGCCAGGCGATGTTCGCGCGCCAGGCGGTAGATGCAGGGCCGTAACCCGACGCCCTGCACGATGCCCCTGACCTCGATGCGCAGGCACCTTTCCATATCCTGATCCGGCAATGCCTCTCCGAGCGCCTCTTTTCGCGCGCCCTCGCCTCTACGGGCTCCGTGACCCTTACGGGTTACCGTCAAACCCTGCGAACACCCCCCGCTCTCCCCGCTATCCTCCCAGTTCCTCCTCCACCAGGCGATATACCGCGGGCAGGGCGGCTTCCACCTCCTCGGAGAGCCCCCTTCCCAGGGTCATGTCCTTCACCTGCACGGCGATGACGATTATATCCTCCGGGCACTGCTCCAGCAGTTGAGCCGCGCCGATGAGCTCGTAGAAACCCAGATCATGCACGGAGACGGGAGGGGCCGTGCCTCCCCGCGGCGCCTCCAGGGCGGGAAAGCGGAAAACGGCGCCCGGCTCTTCGCCGGCGTCAATGCCGTCGATGAAGACGACCTTCCTCCTGCCCTCGAGGTAAGGCAGCAGATCGAGACCCAGCACCCCACCCTCCACCAGCTCTACATCCGCGGGCAATCTTCCCCGCAGCCGCCGCACGGCGTGCACGCCGACCCCGTCGTCGCCGTGCAGCTCGTTTCCCAGTCCTATCACCAGGCGGTCCGTCATCGAGATCAGTCCCGTCCGCTCCCGCTCTCTTCCGCGGCGGCTGCCGGCCGCCGGCGCGGCCGGCAAGGCCGCGCCCGTCCGCACCGCGCCGCACTACACCTTGATACTCCAAGGGGTAAAAAGAGGCAAGCCTAAAAACAGGCGAGCCCCGGAACCACGGGACCGGTCCAAGGCAAATAAAAAAGGAGGCCCCGCGCGGGGCGGGGCCTCGCTTCTCCTACGCTTCTTTCTTCGCCGGCTGCGGCGCCGCCTCGGGCAGGGAGGGGAGCTGGTTGAACACCCTGGCCCCAACCTCGCCGAACTTGGGCACCGCGATGTAACGATCGATGACCAGGGTACCGATGTTCCACAGGAAGATGGCCAGGGCCACGCCCTCCGGGCGCAGGCTCCAGAACCTCAGGATGAACACCGTGACCCCGATGCCCACGGCGAAGATCCACTTACCCCGCTTGGTCACGGGACTGGTGACCCAGTCGGTGGCCATGAAGATGGATCCCAGGAAAAGGCCGCCGGAGAAGAGGTTGTAGACGGGATGGTACCAGGTCACCAGGGTAAGGAGGAAGAAGGACCCGATGATCCCCGCCGGGATGCGCCAGTCGATGGTACCGCGCCACAGCAGGTAAGCCCCGCCGATGATGAGGGCCAGGATACACACCTCGCCGATGCAACCGCTCTTGGCGCCGATGAACAGGGACCAGAAGGACGGCTTTCCTCCCGGGTTCACCCAGGTGGCTCCCACCGGCGTTGGCCCCGCTACCATGTCCGGCAGCCATTTCCCCGACTTGAGCAGGGAGAGGGGCGTGGCCGCCGTGGTCATGTCAGCGACCGCGTTCCCGGCCAGCGTCTTGTAGACCACCCTTCCCACCGCGTTCTCGTTGATGCTGGTGGCGATCGGGGTGAAGAAGCCCGACGTCCTCCAGAAGAAGGGCTTCACGAACTTGGTGGTATACACCGCCAGGGGCGAGAACCACAGCAATACGCGTGCGAAGATGGCCGGGTTGAAGACGTTCTTGCCCAGCCCGCCGAAGAGCTCCTTGCCGACGCCTACCGCCAGGAAGGCGCCGATGGCCACCACCCACAGGGGAGTGGTGGGCGGCAGGAGGAAGGCGAAGAGAACCGCGGTGACCATGGCGCTGTAGTCCTTTAGGGTTATCCTGCGCTTCATGACCTTACGCATGATCACCTCGGAGAGGGCCGCTGTGATGCAGCTCACGGCCAAGATGTACACCACGTTGAACCCGAAGACCACCAGGGCCCAGACCGCGGCCGGCGTGAGCGCGATGAGCACGTCGCGCATGGCGCGCTGTATGGTCTCATCCTTCTTGTGCAGGTGAGGAGAGACGGTGACCAGCATCCTTTCCGCCACGACCATCACCTCCCCTTCACTTCCTCTTCAAGGCCGTGATCTCGGCCTTGGCCTTGCGCACGTAGTCCACATGGGGTATGTATGCGGGGCAGGAGAAGGAGCAGCAGCCGCACTCGAAGCAGTCAAGGGCTCCCCACATCTCGGCCTTATCCCACTGCCCCTTCTTCACGGACTGGGCTATGAAGTTGGGCAGCAGGAACATGGGGCACACGTCCACGCACTTCCCGCAGCGCACGCATTCCTCCTCCGTCCCCACGTCCACCGCTTCCGGGGTTAGGACCACGACGCCCGAGGTCCCCTTCACGATGGGGGCGTTGGTGTCCGGCTGCGCCCACCCGGTCATGGGGCCCCCCATGATCACCTTTCCGGGATCACCGGCGAAGCCGCCGCAGGCCTCGATGAGCGCGGAGATGGGCGTGCCGATGCGTGCCAGGAGGTTGCCGGGTTCCTTGATCCCCGGTCCGGTCACGGTGAGGACCCGCTCGTAGAGGGGCTTTCCCCAGGCCGCGGCCTCGTAGAGGGCCACCGCCGTGCCCACGTTCTGCACCAGGCAGCCCACCTCGGAGGGGAGCTTGCCCGGGGGGACCTTGCGCCCCGTGAGGGCGTAGATGAGCATTTTCTCCGCGCCCTCGGGGTACTTGACCTCGAGGACCTCCACCGCGATGTCCGTATCACCCGCGGCCGCATCGCGCACGGCGTCCACGGCGTCCATCTTGTTGGCCTCGATACCGATGAGTCCCTTCTTGGCGCCGACAGCCCTCATGAGGAGCTTCAGGCCCCGCACCAGGTCAACGGGCCTTTCCAGCATGAGGCGGTGGTCACAGGTGAGGAAGGGTTCGCACTCGCAGGCGTTGATGATCACCGTATCCACCGGCTTGTCCTTGGGCGGGGCGAGCTTGACGTGGGTGGGGAAGGCGGCGCCGCCCATGCCCACAAGGCCGGCCTCGCGGGCGATGTCCCTTATCTCCGAGTCAGAAAGGGAGGTGATGTCGCGGTCTTGTTTCCGGAACTCCGGCTGCTCGGCATCCGGGGTCACGACTACGCACTTCACCTTTGCCCCGGTGAACCCCGTTATCTCGGTTATGTCTTTCACCGTTCCCGCCACCGAGGCGTGCACCGGCGCGGAGACGAAGGCTTCGCTGGAAGCGATCTTCTGCCCCACCTCCACGCGATCCCCGGGTTTCACCAGCGGCTCGTTGGGCGCGCCGATGTGCTGCTGCAGGGGGATGATCACCTCCGGGGGTAGAGGAGCTTCCCGGACGGCCTTGCCCGAGGCCAGCTCCTTGTTGTAGGGCGGGTGGATGCCTCCCTTGAAGGTCTTATACGTCGCTCTTCCCGACATCTCAGTTCACCCCCTCCCCGCCGCTCGCCGCCCTGAGGCGGGGAAAGCGCTCCGACTTGGCCCAGCGGGCGTACACGTAGATGACGTTGAGTAGCAGCACTATCCACAGGAACACGGAGTACACCTTCCAGGTCCTCGCTATGCCGCCCAAACCGTCCACCAGGCCGCGCAGCCAGCCGTTGGGGTCGTACACGGCGAAGCTCACCAGGAAGTACCAGATGGCCAGCAGGGCAAGCACGGCCCGGAAGACACCCAACGGTTCCTTCCAGCCCTTGGGCCTGCCCAGGGTTGAATAGTAGAGGTACACCCCGGCGGTGAGGGCCACCACCCAGATGGAGGCCAGCCCCAGGTTCTTGGCTATCCCCATCTGCCAGGGATATTTCCATCCCGAGAGGAAGGGGTGGAAGTTGTTGAACCCGGCGTAGATGGACACCGCCAGCGCGCTCAGGTACGTGGCGTACATGGCCTTCGCCGGGCCGGGTACCTTGATCTTCTCCTTCATGGGTACCCCCCCTTCCTACACCACGCGGAATTCCCTGACGCCGTTGTGCTCGGGATGGATGACATGGATGGCGCAGGCCAGGCAGGGGTCGAAGGACCGCACGCAGCGCACCACGTTGACTGGGTTCTCCGGGTCGGGGACCGGGAGACCGATGAGGGCGGTCTCGATGGGACCCCGCTCGCCGTTCTTGTCCCGCGGAGCCGCGTTCCAGGTTGTGGGCACGATGCACTGGTAGTTCTCGATGACCTTACCCTTGATGTGGATCCAGTGCCCCAGGGCCCCGCGCGGGCCTTCCACCAGGCCCCGGCCGTGGGATTCGCCCGGGATGTCCTTCTTGTCCCAGATCTTCTCGCCCGGCTTGAGCTCGTCCAGCCACTTGTCCATCTCGTCGGCCAGGAGCTTGCACTCCAGGGCGCGCATGGCGTGACGGGGCAGGATGCCGAACTTCCCGGCCTGCACGCAGGCGTTCACCGCCGTGTCCAGTCCCAGCTTTGCGACCAGGGCCATGAGCTTCTTCTCCCTCTTGCCGGAGAGCTCCAGGCCGGCCAGGACCAGCATGCGTGCCATGGGGCCCACCTCCATGGGCTTCCCGTCGTAGCGCGGAGCCTTGAGGAAGGAATAGGCGCCCTCCTTGTGCACTTCGGGCTCGGTCTTCCCCTCCTTGGGGTGCAGCCACTCGCACTCGTCCCTGTACCAGGAATGCTTCACCGACTCGGTTAGTTTGTTCTCGTCGAACTCCCCCACCGCGGCCACGTTGTTCCCGGTGATGTAACCCCGAGGCAGGAACTTCTCCGCTCCCTTGGAATCCTGGTCGAACCCGCCGTAGGCCAGGTAGTTGCCGCCGGAATCGCCAGCGGTGAGGAAGGGGGCGTAGGCGGATACCCCGGCCACGGTGAGGATGTCCTGAACGTACACGTTGTCTATCCATACCCGCAGCTCGTTGAGGCGGGCCCGGAAGGCGGCGATGTTGGAGACAGTGGGGTGCACGGTCACCCCGCCGGGCACCGTACCCACGAAGCTGGGCATGCGGCCGTAGAAGATGGAGAGCATCTCCTGGGCCTTCTTGCGCATCTCCAGGGCCTGCACGTAATGGCTGACCAGGATGGCCGCCAGCTCGGGGTCGCTGACGTAGTCGTCGGACTCGTAGCGCGGCAGGAAGGGGTACACGTCCCCCGCCTTGGCCAGGGCGGCAACCTTGTCCTTGAGGGCCGCGAGGGCGGGGTCGTTGCCCTCGTACTTGGCCACCGCGGTCACGTCCACGTAGTCCAGGGCGGCCAGGTGATAGAAATGCAGGATGTGGGACTGGATGAAGTTGGCGCCCAGGCAGAGGTTGCGGATGATGCGGGCGTTGTCCGGGAGCTCCACCCCCAGGGCGTCATCCAGGTTGTAGGAGGCGGCGGTGCCGTGCACCAGGGGGCACACACCGCAGATGCGCTCCGTCACCTGCTGGGCGTCGAAGGGATGCTTCCCCTTGAGGAGCATCTCGAAGCCGCGGAACATGGTCCCCGAGGACCAGGCGTCCTTGACCACGCCGTTCTCCACCTCCACGTCGATGCGGAGGTGTCCCTCGATGCGGGTCACCGGGTCTATGCTGATGAGTTGGGCCATCAGGACTCACCTCCCTCGGGCTCCTTCTTCCCCAGTTGCTTGTACAGGTAGTGGGCGCCGATGCCCACCGCGGTGGCCGCCGCGCCGATCCAACCCAGGGTGTCCACCATGGGGGTGAGGCCGGCGAAGTGCACCTCCGGCAGGGGCTCGTAGAGGGGGGAGAGGTTCTTGTAGAAGGCCGGCTCGGCGCACCCGTGGCAGGGGGCGTTGGCGCCCACGCACCAGTTCACGCCGGAGTTCCAGCGCCGGGTGGGGCAGTCGGCATAGGTCACCGGGCCCTTGCAGCCCAGCTTGAAGAGGCAGAGCTTCATGTCCGGGTTGTCGTCGTTCCAGTCCTCGAGGAACAGGCCGGCGTCGAAGGAGGCCCGCCGCTCGCAGTTCTCGTGGATGAGCTTGCCGAAGAACATCTTGGGCCGGTTGTGGTTATCCAGCTCGGGGACCCGCTTGTTGATGAGGTAATCGAGGACGGTGCCCACGAACCAGTCCGGATGCGAGGGGCATCCCCCGATGTTGATCACCGGCTTGTCCTTGGCGATCTCCTTGACTATGTCCTGCACCGCCTTGGTACCGGTTACCGAGGCGTTGGCAGCCGGGATGCCGCCGAAGGAGGCGCAGTTGCCCAGGGCCACGACGGCCGCGGCTCCGGGGACAAGCTCCTCCATCCAGGCGGTCATGGGCTTGTCCTTGCGGCGCTGATAACCGTTGAATGAAGCCGTCTCCTTCTCCAGGCCGAAGGTGCAGTACTCGCCGCCCTCGGCGGTGGGCACCGGGCCCTCCACCACCAGCACGTACTTGCCGGCCAGCTCCTTGGCCGTCTCCTCCAGCACGCCGAAGGCCTTGTCTCCCGCCGCCGCCATCACGGTGGGATGGTAGCGCACGGAGAGCTTGTCCAGCACGATCTCCGCGGCCATGGGGTAGTTGGTGTTGAGGAAAGAGACGGAGCATCCCGTGCAGTTCTGCCCCTGGATCCAGAGCACCGGCGGCTTCCCGGATGTCAGTTCCTCCAGGGCGCGCGCGATCTCCGGGATGAAGGATTCGCTCAACCCCAGGAGGGCCGCGGTGGCGCCGGCGTACTTGAGGAACTGGCGCCTGGTCACACCCTTCTTTTCCACGAACGCTTCACCTCCTAAACACGCTCTTCGCTACGACCTGCAAGACGGATGGTGATCTATGAAGAAGTGCCCGGAGAGGAGGAATCGACCCAGGAAAGTGGGGGGTTCCAGGACATTGCGTTTATAGAAACGCTTTCCGTACCTCTCCGGGCACAGATGAAACGCTGCGCCTTTTCCGCTTGCCCACTCCCTGTGGGCGCTTTCTGGGATCATTTTCCTATCGCCTAGACTGCGTCTCTGGACGTCTCTGGAGCTTCGCGCTCGACCCTTCGCATTATAATTACCATATTTTGCCAGTTAATATGTAACTTGATCTCCCCTTGCATCTCCTGTTTCTCGCGCCGCCGCAGAAAAACGGCTTATTGCTGCCCGGGCGCATGAACATAAAACCGCAACAAGAACGAAAACATCCTTGCCGCCACGCCGTTGTGGCCTACGGACTTTCCTAGGTCGTCTTACTTTCCTAGGTCGTCTTATGAGATTTTCTTACAGAAATCATATTTTCGGCAGGATGTCAAGATTCATCTAAGGTCTGCTGCTCAAAGATTCTTTCGCGGGCTTTTCCACTTGTTGAGTGTGAGACGGCATTTTTCACGGCTAGCGTATCTCGCATACAAAGCGGGTTTTTCAAAACTTTCCTGATCCGGGCATAAGCAAGACCTATAAACATGATTTATAAATTAATTCTAATAATTATATTAATATATTCTTATTTTTCTACCGGCATGGCATATTACGCGCCCGGCACGGGACACTGGTCGCGGCGGCTCGCCTTCCGCAACCATACGGCATCATGTGCGCTCGCGCACAGGCTCTCGCGCGGATTCACTCTCGCTCCACGGGCCGGAAATGGTGCAGGGGCACCCCGTCCGGGGACGTCCAGGTGTCGAAGGCGACCCGCTGCCCGATGCGCAGGCTCTCGTAAGGCGCGTCGATGCGGGTGAAGATGTTTCCGATCCCTTCCAGCTCAACCAGGCCCAGGACATCGGGCTTTACGCAGCGGATGGCCGCCTCCTGCCAGGTGAAGGCCAGGAGGGTGCCCTCCCGCGGCAGGTCCACCCATTCCAGGTCATCGCCCAGGCAGCACGGGCAGACCAGGCGGGGCGGGTAATGCGTCTCCCCGCATGCCCTGCAACGCGTGGTCCGGAACTCCCCCTCCGCCAGGCGGGAGAAGAACTCCGCGGCAGCGCCGTCCTGCACGTATGGCTTGGTGTCCATTCTTTCCTCACGCCCTTCCTAACTCCCGGGGACTTCCCTGTCCAGGACCATGACCACCGAACCGTTGATGAATCCCTGCTCGGTGTGCACCAGGCCCACGGAGGCCCCCGGTCTCTGCCGCTCCTCCGCTTCCCCGCGCAGCTGGCGGACCACCTCGGTGATCTCCAGCAGGGGCGTCACGTAGGCCGGGTGACCCAGGGAAAGCCTGCCCCCGCTCGGATTGAGGAGCACATCCCCGCCGTGGGTCGTCCTCCCCTCCCTCACCGCCGCCGGGGCCTCCCCCCTCCCGAAGAACCCCAGCTCCTCGTACATCATGAGCTCCAGCCCGGCGAAGGCGCCGTAGACCTCGGCGACGTCGATGTCCCGGATGCGGTAGCCGCTCTCCGCCAGCGCCGCCTTTCCCGCCCTTTCCACGCAGGGGAAGCGGGATATCTCCCCCCGGTAGGGGTGGAAGCTGGTGGGGTCGTGTCGTTCCGCGATTGCCGCCACCCGCACGGCCCTTTCCCTCTCCCGCAGCATCTCCCCGGAGACCAGGACCACCGCCGCGGCGCCGTCGTGCATCTCCGAGCTCTCCAAGCGGTGGATGGGAGGGGACACCTGGGGGCTGGAAAGGACCTCCTCCAGGGTGATGGGATCCTTGTAGGCGGCCTGGGGATGTTTCAGGGCGTGCTCCCGCAGGAGGACGGCGACGCGGGCGATGTCCTCCGGCTCCACCCCGCATTCGTGCATGTAGCGCTGCACGGCCATGGCGTAGAAGGGCAGGGGGCTGATCACGCCGTAAGCCGCCTGGTAGGAGTCATAGAGCGAGTTGGCGCTCATGATGAGGTGGAAATAGCTGAAGACGTCCTTCTGGATGACCTTCTTGGGGACCTCCCTCTGCGCCGCGAAGACCAGGCAGGACCTTATCTTGCCCGACCTGATGCTCTCGTAGGCCGCGTGCACGGCGGCGGTGCTCGAGTTGCCCCCGCTGTCCACGTCCATCATGAAGGCGGCGGTGATGCCCAGGTAATCTGCCATCCTCTGGCTGGCGAACTTGCGGTTCTCCGCCATGTAGCCGTGGGGCGTGGAGGCTATGCCCTCTATCTCGCGCGGCAGGAGGCGCGCATCCCGCAGCGCCTCCGCGCAGACACGCGCACCCAGCTCGTGGGGATCGAGTTCGTGCCAGCCCACGTCGGCCATGGACACTCCCGCGACGTATACCTCGTTCATGCTACCACCCTTTCCCTCTCGCTCCCGTAACCGACCTCCCCGGCGCGAAAGGATGCGGGGCCGCCGAACCACAACGATGCAACGTCTTCGCGGTCGGGATATGCCGGGGGAAGGCCAAGGCCCTTCCCCGTCTTCGCTCCCTTGCCGCCTCCATCCCGATCACCCGGGCGCTGCAAGTGTTTTACTGCGGCGAGCCGCGGGGAAACATAATTATATAATACTCGTGGTTGCCTTGCCTTTCCCGGGGGGATGCGACCCGCGATGAACCCGGTGGCAATGCGGCCCCTTGCGCCCCTCCCCGCTCGCACGAGCCGACGCCGGGAAGCAGTACCGCCTGAGGCGGAGACGCGCAGGGTGACCCCACAGCGCGCAGACCGGGGTACGGGGGAAACACGACCGGAACATGGCCATAACACAGTGGAGGGAGTGGAAGATCATGGGGAATATGAAGAAGCTGGTGATCATCGGCGGGGTGGCCGGGGGCGCCACCGCCGCCTCCAAGGCGCGGCGCTGCTGCCCGGACGCGGAGATAGAGATCTACGACCAGGACGAGTTCATCTCCTACGCGGGGTGTGGCCTGCCTTACTTCATAGGCGGCCATTCCCCAAACTGGCGCAAGCTCCTGGCCCGGCTCCCGGAGGAATTCGAAAACAGGCAGAACATCCGCGTCTTCCTGCGCCACCGCGTCAATTCCATCGACATCGCGAACAAGCTCGTGCGGGTGGTGGACCTTGAGGGAGTGAGCGAGTCCTCCATCGAATACGACAGGCTGATCATCGCCACGGGCGCGGTTCCCTTCGTCCCTCCCGTGCCGGGGGGGGAGCTGGAAGGCGTCTTCGTCCTGCGCAGCCTCAAGCATGCGCTGGAGATGAAGTCCTTCATCGACCTCCAGGCCCCGCACAGGGCGGTCATCGTGGGGGGCGGGGCCATCGGCATGGAGATGTGCGAGGCGCTGCGCCGCCTGGGCATGGAGGTCCACCTGGTGGAGCTCGCGGACCACGTCCTGCCCCCCCTCGACGCCGACCTCGCCTCCCACGCGGCAAAACACCTTGAGGAGAACGGGGTCGTACTGCACCTGGGGGAGAAGTTGGAGGGGCTGGAGGGGGGAAGGGACGGTCGCCTGAGGCGGGTGGCGACCTCCGGGGGTACGCTGGAAGCCGACCTGGCACTTCTTTCCATCGGCATACGGCCGGCCAGCGACCTGGCCAGGCAGGCCGGCATCGCGCTGGGAGCCCGGGACGCCATCCGCGTGGACGAGGCCATGCGCACCAGCGCCCCCGACGTGCTGGCCTGCGGCGACTGCGCCACCACCTTCCACCTGGTCTCGGAGAGGGAGACCTGGGTTCCCCTGGGTTCCACCGCCCGCAAGCAGGGCAGGGTGGCGGGGGAGACGGCCTCCGGCAACCAGGCCTCCTTCCCGGGGGTCCTGGGCACCTTCATCCTCAAGGCCTTCGAGATGACCGCGGGCAAGACGGGCCTCGGAGCCGCCGAGGCGGCGGAGGCAGGCTTCCGGGCGGAAACGGTCACCCTGGAGGACAGCGTGCTCCCCGGCTATTACCGGAGCGGCCCGCGCATGACCGCCCGCGTCACGGTGGAAAAGGACACGGGGCGCCTCCTGGGCGCCCAGGTGCTGGGGGACCTCGCGGCGCAGGTGGACAAGCGCCTGGACATCTTCGCCGCGTGCATAGCCGCCCGCCTCACCGCGGGCGATCTCTCTTCCCTCGACCTGGCTTACGCCCCGCCGTACAGCCATCCCCTCGACCTCCCCATCGTGGCCGGGAACCTGGCCGAGGCCCGCGTGCTGGGCAAGGAGTGCACCTGCACCGTCGAGGGACTGGAAGACTGACCAAGCATGCAAGTGCGCAACACCTCGGGGTCAGGTACCATTCGCCGCCTTCGGCGACAACTCGGTGCCCGACCCCACCTGTTGCCTTTAAGCGCCGTTGCGAGGAGTGGAGTCACGAAGCAGTCTCCTCCGGACCTTGCCGCCCCTCCCGGCACCCGGGCCTTTCCCCTCCTCCCGGCGAGATCGCCGCGTCGGCGCTCATGCGCCTCCTCTCGAAGACGGCAACCGATAACGGGAACGGAGCAAGCCCTGGCTCTTGCGTCTCGACGGCGCCGCGTTCGCGCGACACGGATAATCGACCCCGTCGGTGTCCCGGCTCGCAAGGGGGGATCTAAAACCTTATGCCGGTGATGACGCGGTAGCCGAACTCGGCGGGGGGCACGGGAAAGACCTCCAGGTCCGTGAACCCCGCTCCCGCCAGGACCCGGCGCCAGACCCCGTCGGTAGTGAAATACTCGCCGTCCCCGGTGAGCACGGCCGGGATGTCCCCCAGGTGCAGGAGCATCGTGCGGTAGGCGCCGTGCTCCAGGTCGTAGAGGGACTTTCCTACCATTTTCTGGATGATGTCCCGGCAGCGCTCCGGGTCCTCGGGCGGCCCGTCCACGTCGCAGAACATATCCGCGTAGACCAGGCGCCCGCCGGGACGCAGCACGCGGGCCAGCTCGCGGGCGCAGCTCTCCCTCCCGCCGGGAGGCACGTGGTGCAGCGCGAGGTTGGAGAGCACGGCGTCCACGGAAGCGTCGGGAAGGGGGATGGCGGTTGCGGTGCCCTCCCGCACGCTCACCCCTTTCACCCCACGGAGCCCGCGTTCGCAGCGCCGCACCATCTTCTCCGAGGGGTCGACGCCGTATATCTCGGCCCCGACGTACGCCTCCGCCAGGCGGCGGAGGAGCGCTCCCGCGCCGCACCCCAGGTCCAGCACCGCCCTTCCGGAAAGGTCCCCGGCGAGCTCGATCACCATACGCAGGGCCTCCTCGTAAACGGGGTCACCCGCGAAGAGCTCTTCGTAATCGCCCTCGTATGCGTCCCAGAATCCCACGGTTCGAACCCCCGACGTCGTCGACCCCGGCAGGCGCGGAGGCTCTGCCGCGCCGCGTCATCCTCGCGTGAAACGCCCCTTTTCCCGCCCCGCGCCTTCCCGCGCCGTCACGGCTACCTTACCGCTCTTCCCTGCTTCGCCTACTTCGCCTGCCGGGCCGCCAGCTCCTCCAGGGAAATGCCCATGTTTTCCCGCAGCAGCCTTACGAGCAGCGGCAGGGAGAGGCGGTCTGGCCCGTAGAGGATGCACTGTATCTCCGGCATGTAGATGTAGATGAGGGGCTGGGTGGTGAGCAGGGTCCGCCGCAGTTCCTCCGCCACGGGATGGGATGTCCCCAGCTCCAGCCTGACCTTGCCGGGAGCGGGGACCAGGGCGTACCTTATGGCGTTGACCTTGAACTCCGCCCCCTGCAATTGCTTGAACTGGTAGAGGTGGCAGAAGTACTTCATGATGCCGCTCCTCGCCGCGCTTATCTTCTGCCCCGTCAACCTCAGGATGAGGTCCCCTCCCTGCGAGAGGTCGCAGGTGACCTCCTGCTCGCTGTCGGTGTACGCGATGTCCGCCAGGAACTTGGGATAGTTGTAGATATCGATGCCTCCACGCAGGGCGATCTCCGTGTTCACGGGGAGATGGTGGATGTAGGTGTAGAAATTCATGCGTATTAACTGGCGCAGCAGGTTGTAGCCGGGAACCGGCAGTACGTGGGGGTCGTTGAGCAGTACCCCGATGGCGAACTCGTTGTAGGGCTCTATGTCCGTGTCGTAATACTCGAAGGCGGTGAGGTGCAACGCTCCGATCCCGGGGACCATCTGCGCCGGGCTGTACCGCGGGTCCGGGATGAGCTTCTTCAGGGCGAGCACGGTGGCCGGGAATACCGCGGTCATGGCCCTGGCGCTGCGGTAGAACACCGGGAGCTTGGCTTCTTTGCCCACCAGTTGGGCTTCCACCTGTTCCACGCCGTCGAAGAAATCGTGATGCATGGTCTCACCTCCCATATCAACGCGAAACATGCTGCCTTTTGCGCTCAAGCGCCTTACACTCACGTGATCGAAAGCATGATCATGGATGTTCTGACCGGTTTATCGATATGCCCAGATATCATGTTGACCAAACGCCGCCTCGAGATACGCCGATGTGCCGCCTGCCGCTACGTCTCCTCCCGCCCCATCAACACGTGCGCGATGCAGCCATCTCGCCCATCGGCACGGTACTGACATGTCATTACTTTAATCATCGCACCGGGTGGAAGTCAACCTCCTTGGTATGGAAGAACCTGGAAGGATGGAAAGGACCCGGGGGATGCCCGCCGAGACGAAGCGGCATCTTCCCGGAAGACGCCTTGCAAAAGCCTCGTGAAGCGATGCGGTGGCAGGCTCCTCCCCGTGCGTCTCCGCGGACATGATGCCGGCCGCCTCCCGGAATCCTTCTTGTATCTATCGATTCATCGCCCGCGAACACGTGTGCGATCCGTCCCCATACGCGTGTTCGACAACAGGGGCGGCCGGAGCGGGATACCGAGGATACCGCGGCGATGCGCGGATTTTTCGGCAGCACAGCGGGACACGTATACGGACGGGTATGCGTGTATAATGGATACATCCCCGCTCGGCGGACAGCGAAAGCCGGGCGGCGAGGAACCCCTTTCGCAGCCGGCCTTCGGACCACGTCAATCCCTGCAGGCAGCAGGTGCAGTAGGCCGCTCCAGGCATTGAGCCCGGAAGACCCGGAACGGCGATGAGTGAAGGCGAAAAGCCCCCGGGATCCGGGAGTTGAGCGCTCGACGCGTGCCCGGGAAGACGGGGCGCGACCCGGACGCAAGGAGGCGGCGGACGGGGCGGCTGAGGACGGTGAGGCGATGCGCGAACGCATAATACAGGAGATCGCCCGCTCCGTGGTGGCGGCGGGGGGCGTGGAGAACATCATACGCGCCCTGGTGGAGTCCACCTCGCGGGGCACGGGAGCCAGGGGATGCTCCCTTCTCATCTCGCAGGAAGGGGAGAGGCACCTGGTCACGCGCATGAGCTGCGGGATCGAGGACGGCTACCTGCGCGGGGGGCGGATCATCGACGATCATGCCCTGCGCCAGGTACTCAAGGGCAACCCGCTTTTCATATGGGACGTATCCGGCGATCCCCGCATCAAGCGCCGGGAGGAGCTCGTGCGCGAGGGAATCTCCTCCCTCGTCTTCCTGCCCTTCCGCGACGGCCAGGGGGTGCGGGGCATCATGCTTCTCTTCTTCACGGAGGCCAAGAGATTCAACCGGGAGGACCTCGACTTCCTCAATGCCATCGCCGAGCTGGGCGGCATGATCCTGAGGATCGCCGAGGAACGGGAGCTCGTCAGCAGGGACGCGGAGGAGGCGCGCAGGAGCCTGGTGCGCATGCGGGAGGAGAGGCGCCATTTCCTGAGTTTCCTCTCCATGGTCACCCACGACCTCAAGTCCCCCCTCGTGGCGGTGCAGGGTTACCTGAAGATGCTCCTGCGCAAGGGGGCAGACCGCCTGGACGAACGCATGCTGCAGGGCATACGCCGCAGCATACAGCGCATCGACGGGATGATGGAGCTCATCAGCGACCTCCTGGAGCTCTCCCGGCTGGAGAGCGGGCAGGTCATGGCGGAGCTGAAGACGGTGTCGTGGGAGGAAGTGCTCTCGGCGGCTGTGGAGATGGCCCACGAACTCGCAGAGCCCCAGGGGATCAACGTGTCCACCGACATCCGCCATCCCCTGCCGGAGGTCTTCGCCTCCGACATACGGCTGCAGCAGCTGATCCTTAACCTGGTCTCCAACTCTGTGCGCTTCACCCCCCGGGGTGGAAAGATCACCATACGCGCCCGCCTGGAGGACGACGTGGTCACCGTCAGCGTCGAGGACGAGGGGACGGGCATAGACCCGGATAAGCTCCCCCACATTTTCGAGGAGTTTTACAAGGGGGACCCGGAAGCGGAGGAGGGGACGGGGCTGGGCCTCTCCATCTGCAGGCGCATCGTCGAAATGCACCGCGGCGAGATCTGGGCGGAGAGCCCGGTACCCGAGACCGGCAGGGGCACGCGGGTCACCTTCACCATCCCCGTGGGGGTCACCTGCAGGCTCGAGGACCGCTGGATGCTGGGCGAGAGCCGGGAGCCAAAGGTTATCATGCGCAAGACCACCGGGGAATGACACGTCACCGCCGTCAGGGCGGACCCGACCCGGGGAAGGGGAGAAGGCACGACTTCCAGGATATGGATAAGAGGGAAGGGGCGCGTGGCGGCATCCGCCGCCCGGCTGAGGGATAAGCGGAAACAGCTATCGCCGGACGGATCGGAGCATGGAGGGGAAGGACGGAGAGTGACCGGGGCCATGGAAGAAGGAACAGGCATCTTCGAACGGATCGGGATATAGAAGCTCGGGCCAAGAGCAAGACCGGAGGTGTGCGATGAAAAAGATATTGCTGGCCGACGACGACCCCGACGTGGTGGAAGTTGTTTCCATGCTCCTCGAGGAGGAGGGGTACGAGATAGTCACGGCCAAGGACGGGGCGGAGGCCCTGGAAAAGATCGAGCGCGAAAGCCCCGACCTCGTCATCCTCGACCTCCTCATGCCCCGCGTCGATGGTTTCGCCGTCTTCAACAGGCTGCGCGAACCGGCCTACGAGCGGTGGTCGAGGATACCCGTTATCGTCCTCACCTCGGTGCGGGAAGAGGTCGCCAACCGGCGCTACGAGCTGGAAACCGGCCGCAGGATGGAGTACGCCGCCTACCTGGAGAAGCCGGCCGACCCCGACGAGCTCCTGGAAACGGTTTCCGGGCTGCTCCCCGGGTAACGGGTCCGGGGTCCGCGGTCATCGGTCTTCGGCCTGCGGCCTTTGCTCCCCGGCCCGGGGGCTGCCGCGGGCGGCTGCCGGGAGGAGGGCGCCACCCGCCGACGAACGCGACGGCAAGAACGTCCTCGCGGCGTAAACGGGACAGGAGGCACGGCACCTGGCAGAACCGCACGCAAAGAAGATAAAGGAAGGGAGGATGCAACATGCAGTCGAGCGACTTCGCGGCGTTACTTGCGGAAAGGCTGCGCTGGGTCGCCGCCCGCAAGCCGCTCATCCACCACATCACCAACTACGTGGTGAAGAACGAGACCGCCAACGTGACCCTGTGCCTGGGCGCGCTGCCGGTAATGGCCCATGCCCCGGAAGAGGTGGAGGAGATGGCCTCGCAGGCGGGCGCCCTGGTCATCAACATGGGGACTCCCTATCAGGCGCTGGAGGAAGCCATGCTGGCGGCGGGAAAGGCGGCCAACCGGGCCGGTGTGCCCGTGGTCTTCGATCCTGTGGGAGCCGGCGCCACCTCCTACCGCACCCGCCTTGCCTCCCGCCTGGCGGAGGAGGTGCGTTTCGCCGCGATACGGGGCAACGCCGCGGAGATGGCGGCGCTCGCGGGTATGGAGGCGGAGATACGCGGCGTGGAGTCCATCTCCGCCGGCGTCGATGCGGAGGAGCTGGCGGGGATCGCAGCCGCAAGGTTCGGATGCGTGGCGGCCGTCACCGGCGAGGTGGACGTGGTGAGCGACGGCTCCCGCATGATCAGGGTACACAACGGCCACCACATGCTGGCGAAAGTCACCGGCACCGGTTGCATGGCCACCACCGCCGCCGCCGTGCTGCTGGCCTCGGGGGAACCCTACCTGGAAGCGACCGCGGCGGCCCTGGCCCTTTTCGGTCTGGCGGGGGAGCGGGCCGCGGCGGTCTCGGGCGACCGGCCGGGCACCTTCCATGTGGAGCTTTACAACGCCCTCTACGAGCTCGCCACCGGCCTCGAGCTTGAAGGGCTGCGGGTATCATGAGGCACGAAGGCCACTTGTTCTCGTCCGGTCGCCGTCATCGCGAGGAGGTAACTTATGGAAAAATGGTCAGAACTGGGGAAAAAGCTGGAGGAACATGTCAGGCCGGCCACCTTCCCGGTGGCGGTGCGCTTCCTTGAAAAGGGGGAGGAACCCCCCGAGAGATCCCGGCGCCCGCGGGAGGAAGCGGGAGAGCCCATCGCCCTCTGCCAGGGCCTTACCCTCACCCGCCGACGCGGCCTGACCATGTATTTTGACCGCCACGAGTCCAGTTGCCCGCTGGCCGTGTCCGCCCTGGGCTGGGACGAGGGAGAGGGGCTGGCCTTCCTCCCCGCCTTCACGCTGGCCATGCATTATGCCCGGGACGAGGAGACGGCGGCCGGGAAGGCGGAGGCGATGGCCCGGCTGGAAGCGGGCCGCTGCGGCGGGGTGGTTCTCTCCCCCCTCACGCGTACCCGGGTGGAACCTCACGTGGTGGTGGTCTTCGGCAACCCGGCCCAGGTCATGCGCCTGGTGCAGGCCGTGAGCCGCTGGACGGGAGAGAGGGTGCAAGCCGGGTTCGGAGGCATCGGCGGTTCCTGTAACGAGGGGATCGTTGGTACCTTTCTGGGCGGGGAACCGCGGGTGGCCCTGCCCGGCAACGGCGACCGCGTCTTCGCCGCTACCCAGGACGACGAGCTCATCTTCGCCTTCCCCGCGGCATGGGCGGACAGGGTGGTGGAAGGGCTGGAGGCCACCAGCGCGCGGGGCATCCGCTATCCCATTCCGACCTTCATGAATTACCGCCTGCCCTTTATCGACCTCATGGCAAAATATGGTACCTAGGACGGGTTTCCACCGGGGCCGGGAGGGCGGGTGACCGTGCCCGGAAGTTTCCGGTGAAGAGCCCGCGGTAGGTCAACGCACGGCGGCGATCACCCCGCCGCCTAAGACCTCGTCCCCCCGGTAGATGACCGCGTGCTGTCCGGGGGTGAGGGCCCATACGCGTGAGGCGAACTCCAGGCAGAAGCCCTTCTCCGTGACCTTCACCCGGCAGGGAACGGGAGGCGTGTTGTAGCGGGCCATGGCCTCGGCCTCGAAGGAGGCGGCGGGCGGGCCGCCTCTCACCCAGTGAGCTTCCTCCGCCTCCAGGTAAACGCCGGGCACCTCCTCGCGGCGTCCCACCACCACGGCGCCTCGCTCCGGCTCCAGCCTCACCACGTACAGGGGACAGGGAGCAGAGACGCCCAGGCCCCTGCGCTGCCCCACGGTATAGAAAGCGATGCCCTCGTGCCTTCCCCGCTCCTTCCCTCCGGTGTCCAGGATGGGCCCGGGGGACAGGCAACGGGGCTCGCAGAGCGCCAGGAAATCGCGGTAGTCTAGCCCGGCCAGGAAGCAGACGTCCTGGCTTTCCTCCATTTCCGCCACCGGCAACCCTCGCGAGGAGGCCAGTTCCCTCACCTCCTCCTTGCCGCGGTCGCCGTTGGGGAACAGGCACCGGGACAGTTCCCCCTGTCCCAACCGGTAGAGCACGTACGACTGGTCCTTCCTCCGGTCCCGCGCCCGCAGGAGGGAAAAGGACCCGTCCCCGCCCGGCAGCAAGCGGGCGAAATGTCCCGTTGCCACGTAATGCGCCCCTACCTCTTCCGCCACCCGCAAAAGAGCACGGTATTTCACCTCCCGGTTGCATACCACGCACGGGTTGGGCGTCCTCCCCTGCAGGTAGGCCGCTGCGAAAGGCTCCACCACCGCGGAGCGGAAAGTCTCCCGCAGGTCCATGACCCGGTGCTCGATACCCAGTTGAGCGGCCACGAAAACCGCGCGCCGCAGGAAAGGCTGCATTTCTCCCACGGCATTGTTACCCACGTAAGCGGCGGCGTCCCCCAGGAGGAAGGTCACCCCCACGACCCGGTAACCTTCCTCCATCAGGACGAGGGCGGCCGCGGAGGAATCCACTCCCCCGCTCATGGCCACCACGACCTTGCCCGTGTCACGCCGTGCGCTCATGATCTCATCATACATTTTCTCCGGCACCGTGCCGATACGGGTTGACAGGGAAGGCGGCGACGGTTATATTTTGAGCATCTTTGCTTAATGCAAATTTTAGTTTAGACAAAGAGTGACCATGAAGGAAACGCAACCGGACACGCTCGCCGAGGAGCTCATAGAGACCGTGATAATGGTCTTCCACCGTTTCCGCGACGAGCGCCGCTGGCGGGGAGCGGAGGACCTTTCCTTTCCACAGATTATGCTCCTGCTGCAACTGCACCGGGAGGGCCCCATGAGCACCGGGGAGGTGGCCCGGAACCTGTGCGTTACCCAGGGGGTCATAACCCGCATGGTGGACCTCCTCAAGCAGAAGGGGCTGATAGAGCGCGTGCGCAAGGCGGAGGACCGCCGCGTGGTCATCCTCTCTCTCACGCCGCAAGGGAAAAGAAAGGCCGCCCGCATCCGCAAAGTCATGGTAGAGGAGGCGAAGGACATCCTGCGCGCCGTACCCTCGCGGGAGAGGGAGGAGCTGCATGCCCTGCTGCGGAGGATGAGGGATCGTTTCGAGAACCCGGTGCAGGCGCCCTGACAGCGATTCCCCACGGGGTTTGAGCATCGACATCGCGAAAGGGAAGGGAGATAAGAGAGATGGTGGAGAGGACATTCCGGTGGCTGGCCTCGCACAGCGAGAGGAGACCGGTCCTGGTCATACTGGCCATCCTGGCGATCACCGCCCTGGCCGTGGTAGGCATGGGCTTCATCAAGTCGGAATACAGCTACAAGGCCATGCTTCCCAAGAAGATGGAGTCGGTCAAGACCCTGAACGAGGCCCAGGACCTCTTCGGTGGGACCGCCGAGGAACAGGTGATGCTCGAGGGGGAGGTGCTGAACGCGGCGGTCCTGCGCAAGGTGGCGGGATTCAAGGCCTACATGCAGGAGAAACAGGGCGTCTGGGAAACCTTCGTCACCGATATCGTCACTCCCCTGGACGGGATGGCCTACTACGCCGACGTGCGGAGCGAGCTGCCGCAACCCACCGACGAGCTTCTCGTGGAAAGGATGGGTTCCCTGGACGACGAGGAAGTCGTCCTGCAGGTGAAGGCCAACATCGCCGCGGCCGCCGAGAGGGCCAGGCTGGCGGGGATGCCGGGCGGCGGCATCCATGGCATCTCCCAGGACGGGAGGGCTCTGCTCATCACGGCGCGCATCAACCCGAAGATGGACACCATGGAGATGATAAAGGCGGTGACTCCCTTCGAGGAATATGCACGTGAGTACTTCCGCGACCTGCCGGGAACCACCTTCTACGAGAGCGGGGTGGCCTCGCAGAACCGGGACGCCAACCAGCAGACCATGAAGGAGACCCGCCTTCTTTTCAGCCTGGCCCTGGCCTTCATCCTGCTGGTCCTCTTCCTCACCTTCCGCCGCGTCTCCGACGTCCTGCTCACCATGATGGTCATCATGGTCACCATCATCTGGGTCCTGGGCCTCTCCGGGTGGGCCGGCTTTCCCTTTTCCTACCAGAGCACGGCCATCATGCCCCTCATGCTGGGGATCGACATCGCCTACGCCATCCACGTCATGTCCCGTTACTACGAGGAGCGGCGCCAGGGCAACGACCCCTACGCCTCCTCAACCGCGGCCGTGGTGACCACCGGGGTGGCCGTGTTCCTCACCGCGGCCACCACCGCCTTCGGTTTCGCCTCCTTCGGCATCTCCAGCATGCCCCCCATCGTGCAGTTCGGGATTCTGTGCGTGGCAGGCGTGCTCTTCAGCTTCCTACTCTCGGTCACCCTGCTGCCCGCCGCTATAGTGCTGCGCGACCGCAGCCCCAAGGCGCAGGAAAAGTGGGCGCGCAGGAACGCGAGACGCATCGAGCGCGCGGGGGAGACGTGGCTGGACCGCACGCTGTCCAGGGTGGCCGTGCTCTCCGAGCACCACCGCCTGGTGGTGGGCCTCGTCACCCTGCTCATCCTGGCGACCTGCGGGGTGCTGGCCTTCAACGTCTCCACCGAGGCGGACATCTCCAAGATGATGAAGGGGGATACGCCTTCCATGCGGGCCTCCGAGGTCATCCAGGGATATTTCGGCGGGCAGAACATCGCCTACGCCCTGGCGAAGGGGGATATCCTGGAGCCCGCCAACCTGGAATCCCTGCTGCGCTTCGAGGACGAGATCTCCTCCACGGGGCAGACCGACGAGCGCGGTGAACCGCTCATCGACCGCACCCGGGTGACCAGCATCGCCGACGTCGTGCGCAACGTCAACCGGGGCGCCGTGCCCGCTAGCAAGCAGGAGGTCGTCTCCCTGCTCATGAAGCTGAAGGGGAACGGGGGGAATTCCGGCTCGCGGCTCATCAGCGAGGACGGCCAGGTGGCCATGGTCAGCGTGCGCGTGGCCTCGGGGACCCAGGGAGACATGGAAAATATTGCTAAGATAATGCGCGACGCCGGAGGGAGGGTGGTCGCGGACAACCCCGCCATGACCATGAGCTACAGCGGCATCCCGGTGCTCATGAGCGACCTGCTCAGCTCCATCCTCCCCACCCAGTTGAAGACCTCGGGGCTGGCCCTGCTCCTCTGCGCCCTCATCGTCACCCTGGTCTTCAGGTCGGTGTTCCTGGGGCTGGCGGCGACCAGCGTGGTATTCCTGGGCATCGCCCTGGAGATCGGGGCCCTGGTCGTCCTGGGTTGGTCCCTGGATTTCATGACCGTGATGATCTCCTCCCTGGTCATCGGGGCGGGCATCGACTTCGGCATCCATGTCACCCACCGTTTCCGGGAGGAATGGCACGGGGGAGCGGACGTCGACGAGGCCATCCGGAAGACCGTGGGCCACGTGGGGAAAGCGCTGGTGGCCGCGGCGGTGACCACGGCGGGCGCCTTCGCCATCATCGCCGTGAGCGACATTGTCCCCCTGCGGCGCTTCGGAGCGGTCACCGCCCTTTCCCTTACCTTCGCCCTGCTGGCCTCGTTGCTGGTGCTCCCGTCCATCCTGGCCTGGTACGCCAACCGGGTGGAGAGAAAAAGGGCGCGAAGCGCCGCGGTGTGATGCTATCCGGAAGGGGTGTTCACGCCGGGCGGGGGCGGGACGCCTTCCCGGGCGAACCATCTCCGGGGCGAGATCCCGACTGCGCCGGACTCCTGGCCATGGGCTTGCCGGAAGGGCCGCCGCGACCCGTGCACAACATGAGCCCTGACCCTCGCGCCCGCGGCGTTGTGGCCGCCTTCAACAAAACGGCAAACCCCACGAAAGTGAGTCCCGCTGCCCCGTGGCGTTCCATATATAATAGGTGAAAAACGAGGGGAGGTGGGGGAGATAGTCATCCTTGCGGTGATCATGGCCATGGTGGCCACCACCATGATCAACTACAGCGGCTACATGCAGAAGAGGGAGCTGGACAAGCTGCCCCTCATCGGTACCCAGAAGCCGCTGCAGACGGTCAAGGCCTTCCTTTCCTGCCGCCCCTGGCTGGAGGCGCAGGGGCTGCAGTTCGCCGGCACCTTCATCAAGGGCATCGCCGTGGGGCTGGCGCCGCTCTCGGTGGTGCAGCCCATCAACACCGCGGGGATCGCGGTCCTTGCCCTGCTGGCCATCACCAGGCTGGGAGAGCGACCTTCTCTCTCCGACTGGCTGGGGATAGGCACCATCGTGGTGGGTTTGATAATGCTGGGGCGGAGCCTTATAGGCGTTCCCTCCAAGGCCTTCAGCTACAACCCCTTCGTGCTCTGGTTCTTCGTCCTCTTCTTTTTCGCCGTAGCGGGTTTCTCGCTCTTCAACGGCATAACCAGGAAGGGGGGGCAGGCGCCCAACCTCATCGCCGTGGCCTCCGGGGTGCTCATCGGCCTCACCGCGGTGCTCATCAAGCTCGCCTGGAACGACTTCGGCAGCCGCTTCTGGGCGCACGGCTTCCGCAATGCCCTCTGTTCGCCCTATATCTGGATGGTCCTCTTCCTCCCTTTCGTGACCCTGGTGCTGGACCAGGTGGCCATGCAGAGAGGCAAGGCCATCGTCGTGGTCCCCATCACCACCGGCATGTCCAACCTCATCCCCATCATCATCGGCATCGTGGCCATGCACGAGCCCCTTCCCTCCACGGCGGGCATGTTCCTGCTCCGCCTGGGGTCCTTCGTCTTCATCATCGGGGGCGCCGTGATACTCTCCCTGCGCAAGGAAGAAGGGGGCGACGCGCGGCCGCGACGCGCGGCGGAACGGATGGCGGGGCGGCATGAACCTCCCGCCGCAACGGGAAACGATTTTAGGTAAAAAGAGTTTCCAAAGGGCGGCGGCTTATCCTATAATGCATCTGTTGATCGGTCGGCATTCTCGAGGCAGAAAGGGGACGGAGATGATACGGACCAAGTTAACGGACATGCTGGGCACAAGGTATCCCGTGATCCAGGCGGGCATGGGGCCCTGGAATACCGATAAGCTGTGCATAGCTGCCGCCAACGCCGGCGCCCTGGGTATCATCAGCACCGTCGGCATCGGCTACTTCTGGTCAAAGCCCGCGGAGGACATGCCGAAAAGCCCGTACGATTACCTGCGCAGGGTGATCTCCCAGGTGGGCGAGGCCACGGCGGAGAAGAAGGGCGTCTTCGGGTGCAACATCCCCCTCGCCATGGAATTCAGGGAGATGGTGGAGGGGTTGATCAGGGCTACGGGAGACGCGCGCAAGGAGGACCCGGACATCGCGGAGCGCCTCAAGGTCATCATCACCTCGGCCGGCAACCCTACCCCCTGGACCGAGACCATCAAGGAGACGGGGTGCTACTGGTTCCACGTGGCCCCTTCCGTGTACCACGCCCAGAAGGCGGAAAAGGCCGGGGCCGACGTCATAATCGCCTCGGGGCGCGAGGGTGGAGGCCACGTCGCCTTCGAGCCCATCCACACCATGGTGCTCCTCCCCGCGGTGATCAAGGCGGTGAACGTGCCGGTAGTGGGAGCGGGAGGATTCGCCGACGGCGCCGGCCTGGTGGCGGCCCTCGCCCTGGGTGCCATCGGGGTGCAGATGGGAACGCGCTTCATAGCCACCAAGGAGAGCGATTTCCACGACCTTTGGAAGAACAAGGTGGTGGAGAGCTCGGAGATGGACACCCTGGTAGGGATCTCCATCTTCGGGCCGGCGCGTTACCTGAAGAACACGGTTTCTGTCAGGCTGCACGAGCTCCTCAAGGAGGGCTTCGAGCAGGGCTACGACGAGGGCGTCATGCTGGAGACCAAGGGCATCGTCCTCTCCATGGAAGGCGGGGACCCCGAATGGTCCATCTACTTCGGCGGGGAGGTCGCCGGCAGGATCGACAGCATCATCAGCGTGGAGGAACTCCTGCAGGGCATCGAGGAACAAGCGGAGGCCATCATAAGAGACCTGCAGGTGACCCTCGGCTGAGCGGCGGGTCTCTAACCGGGAACGCCCCCCCGTGGCGTACCCTTTCCGGGAGGAGATTGCTTCGTCGGCGCTGGCGCGCCTCCTCGCAATGACAGGAAACCGGGCGCTTTGCGCCTTCTCGCGATGACGTTCTTGGAACACGCCTCCTCGCTGAAACGTCATCGCGAGGGACCTCCGTAAGGTCATCGCGAGGGACCTCCGTAACGCCATCGCGAGGGACCTCCGTAAGGTCATCGCGAGGGACCTTTGAAACGTCATCGCGAGGGACCTCCGTAAGGTCATCGCGAGGGCCTTCTGAAACGTCATCGCGAGGGACCTCCGTAACGTCATCGCGAGGGACCTCCGTAACGTCATCGCGAGGGACCTCCGTAAGGTCATCGCGAGGGCCTTCCGTAAGGTCATCCCGAGGGACCTTTGAAACGTCATCGCGAGGGACCTCCGTAAGGTCATCCCGAGGGACTTTTGTAACGTCATCGCGAGGGACCTCTATAAGGTCATCGCGAGGGCCTCCCGTAAGGTCATCGCGAGGGACTTTTGAAACGTCATCGCGAGGGACCTCCGTAAGGTCATCGCGAGGGACCTTTGAAACGTCATCGCGAGGGACCTTTGAAACGTCATCGCGAGGGACCTCTATAAGGTCATCGCGAGGGCCTCCCGTAAGGTCATCGCGAGGGACCTTTGAAACGTCATCGCGAGGGACCTCCGTAAGGTCATCGCGAGGGACCTTTGAAACGTCATCGCGAGGGACCTCCGTAACGTCATCCCGAGGGACTTTTGAAACGTCATCGCGAGGGCCTCCCGTAAGGTCATCGCGAGGGACCTCTATAAGGTCATCGCGAGGGACTTTTGAAACGTCATCGCGAGGGACCTCCGTAAGGTCATCGCGAGGGACCTCCGTAACGTCATCGCGAGGGACCTCCGTAACGTCATCGCGAGGAGCGGAGCGACGAAGCGATCTCCTCCGGACCTTGCCGCCTCTCCCGTTCCCCGTGCCTGTTATAATTTAAGCTTGGGAGAGCCGGTGTAGCTCAATGGTAGAGCGTCCGCCTTGTAAGCGGTTGGTTGGAGGTTCGATTCCTCTCACCGGCTCCACTTCCTCACCCCATGGCAGGTCGTCTGCCACCCTCCAGGGAAACCGGTGCCAGGCAGTAAAACCAGGCGGTGCAACCGGGGTTCCCGCCATTGCCTCGAGCATCCGCACCTTCGAAAGCCGGTGGCCAGGCAGGAAAACCGGGTAGCGCAACGGCACGGCCGCAAAGGCAGGGTGAAACGGGTGGGGTTTTCGTCTCCGGAGGCGCGCATCCGGGATCACCCGTAACGCATGCGGTCCAGGAGCTCCCTTATCTCGTCGCTCAACCTCTCCTCGAGGGGGCGGCGGCGGGGCCCCGCCAACCTCCTCATCTCCTCCCGCGTCCGCTCCCTCTCCTCTCGCGCGCGGGAGAAGAGGGATTCCCCGTCCAGCCCCCTCGCCCCGAACCCCTCCACCACGCCGCGCAGGATACGGTCCGAGGTGGCCACCACCACCTCACCCCGCGCCGACATGCGGCGGGCCGCCGCCTCGATGAAGGAATCAGCCGTCTGAAGCCGGCGCGTGAACACCACCGCCATCCCGCCACGCTCCTCCCACGCCGGCTCGGCGCCGCCGGAGCGCGCGGCGTCGAACACCACCATCACCAGGTCGTAAGCGTCCGGGGAAGCCAGCGGCGCCAGCTCCCGCAGCAATCCCTCCCTGGCATCTTCCAGGTTTTTCCTCAGCAGAACCTGGAGCGCGGGGTGGCGATGAATGACGTTGTAGCCGTCCACCAGCAGGGCTCTCACTTCCGTCCTTCCCTTCCCCGATCGCCGCACGTCCCCTCGCGCGCCCGCTCACACCGCGCCGCGCTGGCGCATGATCTCGTAGAGGATGACCGCCGCGGCAACGGACACGTTGAGCGAAGACACCCGCCCGAACATGGGCACGCTCACCAGGGCGTCGCACGTCTCCCTGGTCAGTCGGTGCAGCCCTTCCCCTTCCGAGCCCATGACCAGCGCCAGGGGGCCGGCGAGGTCCGCGCGGAAGCAGGAGGTTTCGGCCCGCGCATCCGCCCCCACCACCCAGATGCCCAGCTTCTTCAGCTCCTTCATCACGCTCACCAGGTTGGGCACCGTCGCCACGGCGAGGTTCTCCACCGCCCCGGAAGAGGTGTGAAATACCGCCGGCGTCACCGGGGCTGAGCGGCTGCGCGGCAGGAGGAGGGCGTCCACTCCCACCGCCTCGCAGGTCCGCGCCACGCTCCCCAGGTTGCGGGGATCGGTCACCCCGTCCAGGAGCACCACCAGCGGCTCGTCCTTCTCGGCCAGCCTCTGGTAGACCTGCTTGAAGGTGGCATAACGGTAGGGCTCAACCCTCAGGACGACTCCCTGGTGGTTCTCGGAAACGGCGAGCCTGTCCAGCTCACGGCGGGGAAGGGTGGTCACCGGCACCTTCCTGCGGCGGGCGGCGGCCAGGATCTCCTCCAGGGCCGGCCCCGTTTTCAGGCCCTCGGCAAGCAGCAACTCGTAGGCGGAACGCGCCCCGCGCAGCGCCTCGAGGACCGCCCGCTTCCCCTCCACCTGCTCGTACCTCACGCGGGCGGCTCCTCCTCGCTTTTTCCCACAAATTTCCAGCGCTGTCCCTCGCGCAGGTCATCCACGCGGATGCCCATCTCCCTCAGGCGCGAGCGTATGAAGTCCGCGGTCTCGTACTGTTTCCTGTCGCGCGCCATCGCCCTCACCTCGAGGAGCAACTCCACCAGTCTCTGCGGCGAGGGCATGCCCTCACCGCCCTTCGCGCCGGCCTCCGGCCCCACCTCTTCGCATTCTTCCTCCCCCTCCTCGCGCTGCTGGAAGAGCCCCAGGACGCGGCACAGCTTGAGCAGCAGGTCCCTTCCCAGGCTGGCGACGATGGGGGCCGCCGGGGTGGGAAAGCGCTCCTGCTCGCCCAGGTAGGCGTTGAGCTCCTTGACCAGCTCGAAGATGACGGCCAGCGCCCGCGCCGTGTTGAAATCGTCATCCATGGCCTCCTCGAAGCGCCGCTCGAAGTCGAAGAAGGAATCGGAGAGCTCCACCTCCCTCTGGGTGCGCGCGGGCGCGGCCCGCTGGGAGGGGCGGGCCAGGAACTCGTCCAGCGCGAAGCGGCAGTTCTCCAGGCGCTCGTAGGCCTTCCGCGCCTCCTCCAGCGCTTCCGGCCCGAAATCGATGGGGCTGCGATAGTGGGTCTGCAGCGCCAGCATCCTCACCACGTCCGCCTCGTACTTCTTCAATATCTCCCGTACCAGGATGATATTGCCCAGCGACTTCGACATCTTCTCCTCGCGTATGTTGACGAAGCCGTTGTGCACCCAGTAGCGGACGAAGGGCTCCCTGCCGGTATAGGCCTCCGCCTGGGCGATCTCGTTCTCGTGGTGGGGGAAGATGAGGTCCTGTCCCCCGCCGTGGATGTCGAAGCCCATGCCCAGGAACTGGAGGGACATGGCGGAGCACTCGATGTGCCATCCGGGGCGGCCCTTTCCCCAGGGCGAATCCCAGGCCGGTTCCCCTTCCCGGGAGGACTTCCACAGCGCGAAATCCATGGGATGACGCTTGCGCTCGTCCACCTCCACGCGCTCACCGGCGCGCATCTCGTCGAGGGAGCGTCCGGATAACTTACCATATCCTGGAAACTTCTCCACGCTGAAATACACGTCGCCGTCCACCGCGTAGGCGAAGCCCCTGTCCACCAGGCCTCCTATCATCTCCAGCATGCGCGGGATGGTCTCCGTTGCGCGGGGGGTCACGTCGGGAGGCATCACCCCCAGGGCTCGCATGTCCTCGAGAAAGGCCCGCTCGTAGAAGCGCGCCACCTCCTCCGGCGTCTTCCCTTCCTCTCGCGCGCGGTTGATGATCTTGTCGTCGACGTCGGTGAAGTTCTGCACGTATAACACCCGGTAGCCCTTGTAGAGGAGGTACCTCCGTATGACGTCGAACACCAGGTAGGCGCGCCCGTTCCCCACGTGTATGTAGTTGTAAACGGTGGGCCCGCAGACGTACATGCCCACCTTGCCCTCCTCGCGGGGGACGAATTCTTCCTTTCTACGGGTGATGGTGTTGTAGATCATCAAGGTCATGGGGGTTCTTACCTTTCGTCAACCGCTCTCCTCGCCGCTCTCCTCGCCGCTCTCCCCGGCGCCTTTCTCCGTGACGCCCCTCCCTGCTTCCTCCGTGACCGCTCGCCCTCCTTCCTTACCACCGGCCCGCCTGCCTGCGGCGCCGCCGGCCCGCCCGCTTCCCTTCCTGCCGGCCGGCTTGCCCCCCTTCCCTCCGACCGCTCCGGCCGCGCCCGCCCTGCCGCCGCCCGGCGCATCCGCGACCCCCTGGGTCAGGCCTACCTTCTCCTCCACCATCTTCAGCTCGTCGTAGGCGCGGCGCAGCTTTTCCTCCGCTTTCGTCAGCTCCCGGTGAGTCTTCTCCAGTCTTTCCTCCATCCCGCGGATGAGCGCGTCCAGGGCCTCTATGCGGTCCATCACCGGGTCGGGTATGGCCTCGTGGTGCAGGTCTATGACCGGTTCGCCCTCGCGCACCACCACCTTTCCGGGAACGCCGACCACCGTGCAGCGCGGAGGGACGTCGCGGATGACCACCGCGCCCGCTCCCACCTTGGAATCCTCGCCTATGGTGATGGGGCCCAGCACCTTGGCCCCCGCGGCGATGACCACGTTCCTCCCCACCGTGGGGTGACGCTTTCCCTTCTCCTTTCCCGTACCCCCCAGGGTCACGCCCTGGTAGAGGGTGACGTTATCGCCCACCTCGGCCGTTTCCCCGATGACCACCCCCATGCCGTGGTCGATGAAGACGCCCCTGCCGATGCTGGCGCCGGGGTGGATCTCGATCCCCGTAAGCCAGCGGTTGAGATGCGAGATGAGGCGGGGGAGCACCGGCACTCCCCGCTTCCACAATCGGTGAGCCAGGCGGTGCATCCAGAGGGCGTGCAGCCCGGGATAGGCGAGCAGGATCTCCAGGACGTTGCGGGCCGCCGGGTCGCGTTCCCGCGCCGCCTGGATATCCCGCTTCAGGTTTTCGAACACGCCTTTTACCTCCTCCGCTTCATACAGGTTAGATTATAAAGAACGGCGGCGTAAGTTATAAGGGCGGTCGCCATGGGGGTCTCCCGACCTCTTTAAGACGGAAAGCGCCCACCAAAGAGATACGCCTGGCGAAAGGGTGTTCGATTTAGTTTTCAGCCTTTTCCAAAACGGAAAGCGCCCACCAAAGAGATATAGCATCCGTCATGGGAGGGCGGTCTCCCCGGGGCGGTCATCACGGATGCCGCGTCAGCGGTCCGCGCCTCCGCCCAGCGCCCTCCGCAGCCGCCGCAGGCATTCCTCCTTCCCGAGCACGTAAAGGAGGTAATGGAGGGCGGGGCCGTGTTCCCTCCCGGTGAGCGCCACCCGCACGGGCATGAGCACTTCCCTGGGCGCGATGTCCCGGTCCGCGAATGCGCCCTTGAGTAGCGCCACCATGTCCTTTGCGTCCTCCAGTCCACGCATCTCCCCCGCTTCCAGGATATCCATGGCCTTCCGCAGGGACCTTTCGGCCACCTCCCCGTGCAGCCACCCCGATGCATGTTCGTCCGGGACCACGGCCTCACCGTAGGGCTCCAGGTAGCGCGGGAGCTCGCCAAGGGTGGTGACGTTATCGAGCACGGACTCCACCATCAACGGGAAATGGGGGTGCCGCGACCACGCCGGCGCGAAGCTTTTTGCCGCCTCCACCACCTCGTGCCGGGGCATGCGGCGGAGATGTTTTCCGTTCAGCCAGTCCAGCCTCTCCCGGTCGAAGACGGCCGGGCTGGACGAAAGATCGCCGATATCGAACATGCGCACCAGGTCCCGCAGGTCGAGGACCTCCCTACCCTGTGGGGGCGACCAGGAGAGCAGCGCCAGGTAGTTGGCCAGCGCCTGGGGAAGGTAGCCCATCTCCCGGTACTCGCGCACGGAGGTGGCGCCGTGCCGCTTGCTCATCTTTCCCCCGTCGGGTCCCAGGAGGAGGGAATGGTGCAGGTACATGGGCGCGGGGTAGCCCAGCGCGTCGAAGAGCAGCAGGTGCCGCGCGGTGTTGGTGAGATGGTCCTCGCCCCGTATGACGTGGGTTATGCCCATGACGGCGTCGTCCACCACCACCGAGAAGTTGAACCCGGCTCGGCCATCGGAGCGCAGGATGATGAAGTCGCCGAAGGAACCCGCGGGAAAGCGCACGAAGCCGTGCAGGAGGTCCTGGAATATTATTTCCCTCTCCGGGACACGGAAACGCAGTGCGGGCCGTTCACCCGCAGCCTCGCGCTCCTTGACCTCCCGGGCCGAGAGGTCGCGGCAGGCACCGTCGTAGAGGGGAGGACGACCCTCCTCTATCGCCCTGCGCTTCTTCTCTTCCAGCACGGCGGGAGGACAGAAGCAGGGGTACGCCCAGCCTTTCTCCACCAGCAGCCGCGCGTGTTCGCGGTAGATCTCCCCGCGCTCGCTCTGGCGGTAGGGAGAATGCGGCCCGCCCAGGTCGGGACCCTCGTCCCAGTCCAGCCCCAGCCAGCGCAGGTCGTCGAGAATGGCCTCTTCCCACTCCTTGCGGGACCGCTCCACGTCGGTATCCTCGATGCGCAGGACCATCCTTCCTCCCTGGCCGCGCGCGAAAAGCCAGTTGAAAAGCGCGGTGCGCGCCGATCCCAGGTGAAGGTGGCCGGTGGGCGAGGGAGCGAACCTCACCCTGGCCGGCACGGCCGACTCGTTCGCGTGATCACCGCCATCCATGAGGGAATCTTATCACAACGCCCTTTACCCATCCCTTTTCCCCGGGATTTTTCCATCCCTTTCACCCGGGTTTCCCTTTCCCCGTTGGCATTTCCTCCCAGGCATATCTTCCCTGGCCCTTCCCCCGGGGACGTCCACGCAACGGGGCGCGCCACGACGCGGCAACGCGTGAAAACACCCGGGAGCATCGGGCCCGCAAGGATGTGCGAGCGCCACATCCCCGGCTCGCGCGGGAAAGGCTCAATGCCTCCTTCTCAGGAACGCCTTTTCCGCCTCCGCCACGATCAGTACCAGGAAGAAAAGCGCGCAGGAGAGCGCGAACTCGGCGAGGGTAAGGGGTTCCGTGAGGAACACCCCGTGGCAGAAGGGAAGGTACACGACGCCCGCCTGCAGGGCGACGATGAGCAGGGCGGCGCCCAGGAGTGGTGGGTTGCTGAACAGCCCCAGCCTGAAGAGCGACTCCTTTTCGGAACGGACCACCATGGCCACGGCCATCCTGCCCACCAGCAGCGAGGTGAATACCATCGTCTGCCAGTGCATGCCCTCACCGTGCGCCCATGCCTGCAAGAGCAGGGTCAAGGCGCCGATGAGCATCCCGTACCTCAGCATAAAAAAGGCGCGGCCCTTCGACAGCACCTGTTCGCCCGGGAGCACCGGCGGCCGTGTCATGACGTCCTCCTCCGCCCTCTCCACGGTGAGGGCAAGGCCGGGAAGGCTGTCGCAGAGCAGGTTCATCCACAGTATCTGCACCGGTCGCAGCGGGAGGGGCAGGGCGAAGAAGGGCGCCACGAAGACGGCCAGGAGCGTGCCGGCGTTGGAGGCCATGGTGTATTTAAGGAATTTGAGGATGTTGTCGTAGATGCGCCTCCCCTCCCTGACCGCCCTCACGATGGTGGCGAAGTTGTCGTCGAGGAGGATCATGTCCGACGCCTCCTTGGCCACGTCCGTGCCGGCCACGCCCATGGCCACACCGATATCCGCCGCCTTCAGGGCGGGGGCGTCGTTGACCCCGTCCCCGGTCATGGCCACCACCTGGCCCCGGTCCTTGAGGGCCCTGACGATCTTCAGCTTCTGTTCGGGAGCGACCCTGGCGTAGACCTGCACGTGCTCCACCCGCGCCTCGAACTCCTCCATGGAAATCGCTTCCAGCTCATCCCCGGTCATCAGGGCTTCCCCGCCGTCGTCCAGGATGCCCAGCCTGCGGGCCACGGCCGCGGCCGTCACGGGGTGATCGCCGGTTATCATGACCGGCCTTATGCCTGCCGTCCTGCATAGGGACACCGCCTCCAGCGCTTCCTCGCGCGGAGGGTCGATGATGCCCACCAGCCCGAGGAGGGTGAGATCCGACTCTATCTCTTCCGGGTCCATCGTCCCGGGGAAGCTTTCCCACTCCTTCATGCCGATGCCCAGCACCCGCAGCCCTTCCCGCGCCATCTTCTCCGTTACCTCGTGCATCTCGTCGGCATCCAGTCTCTTCCTGACGCCGTCCACGAGCACCGTGCTCGAGAGGCCCACCATCACCTCGGCCGCTCCCTTGGTAAAGGTGATGACCCTGCCTTCGGGCGAGCGGTGGAAGGTGGTCATGCACTTCCTCTCCGCCTCGAAGGGGATCTCCGCCAGGCGAGGGAACATTCTCTCCTGCTCCGCCCTGTCGAAGCCGTTTATCTCCGCCAGGGAGAGAAGCGCAGCCTCGGTGGGGTCGCCGATGACCTCTCCGCGGCTGTCCAGGCGGGCGTCGTTGCACAGGGCGAGGGCCCTGAGGAATTCCTCTCCGCGCCCCGCCAGGTCGCTCTCGCGCAGGAGTTCCCCCTCGAGGTACACCGCCTCCACCACCATGCGGTTCAAGGTCAGGGTTCCCGTCTTGTCGCTGCAGATGAAGGTCACCGAGCCCAGCGTCTCCACGGCGGGAAGCCTGCGCACCAGGGCGTTCTGCCTCGTCATCCTCTTCGCCCCCAGGGCGAGGGTTATGGTGACTACGGCGGGCAGGGCTTCGGGGATGGCGGCCACCGCCAGGGCGATGGCGGTGAGAAACATGAGCAGCCATGCTTCGCCGCGCACGACCCCCGCCACGAGATAGGCGATGCAGGCAGCCAGGATGGCCAGGGTGAGTGTTCTGCCGAAGCCTGCCAGGCGCTTCTGCAGGGGCGTCCTTCCCTCCCCTTCCCCCTGCAGCATGGCCGCGATGCGCCCCAGTTCCGTGTCCATGCCCGTGGCCACCACCACGCCGAGGGCGCGCCCGTAGGTCACGAAGGTGCCCAGGTAGGCCATGTTTCTGCGGTCTCCGAGGGGAAGGCTATCGCCGTGCAGCGGCCGCGCCTGTTTCTCCGCCGGCACCGACTCGCCGGTGAGGGCCGATTCGTCCACGCGCAGGTGGGTGGTCTCCAGGAGCCTGAGGTCGGCGGGGACCACCCTTCCCGTGTCCAGGAGTACGATGTCGCCGGGCACGAGTTGGGAGGCGGGCACGCTGCCCAGCATGCGGTCCCTGATCACCACCGCGGTGGGCTCCGCCATCTTCTTCAACGCCTGCACCGCCTTCTCCGCCCGGTACTCCTGAACGAACCCGGTGACGGCGTTGAGTACCACGATGGTCGCTATGGCCAGGGAGTCCGTGACCTCTCCGATGGCCCCCGCGACGACCGCGGCGGCGATAAGGACGAGGATCATGAAGTCGCTGAACTGCGCCAGGAGCATGGCGAGGGGGGTTTTACCGCCCGTTTCCTCCAGCTCGTTGGGACCGTACCTTTCCAGCCGCTCCCGCGCCTCCTGCGAGGAAAGCCCCCGGTGAGACGAGGCCAACTCCCGCAGGACCTCTTCTCCCTCCATAAGATGCCAGTGCATGTGACCGTCTCTTCCTTCCTTTGCGCAGTCGCGCCGGCACTCTCGCAGTTCCGCGGCTGTCACCACACCCCTGTCAACACATCCCTGGTCTCTTTATATCTGGATCTACTTCGGCGAGCGGCGGTTAACCTTCCGGGTGCTTTCGTCTTCATTCCGGTCGCACGCCGATCGCAGGTTACCGCATATCTGATCATGTTTTCCTCATTTTATCTGGAGCGTACTCATGTTCCCGTCATTCTGATTGGAAAGTCGGTGCTTCTCCGGAGAGACAGGGAGGTAGCGCGGGCGCTCAGGAGGTGACGGGCATGACCTCGATGTGCAGGTCCCCCTCGGGGGTGAGCTCCCATTCCACCCTGCTCTCGACGTTGAAGGCCTTCTCGAAAAGCCCCTGGGCGAGACCCACGCCCAGCAGGGGCAGGGCGACGTTGACCATCTTCAGCTCCACGCCCCTCCTGCCCATGCGCAGGTACTCCAGGTATCCCAGTCCCCGTACGGCCAGCTTCTCGCGCATGCCCTCCTCGGTGGTCACCTCCTCCACCGCGAAGAAACCGGATTTGACGAAGCGCCTCTGGGCCTCCACCACCACGCGGGGGATCTCCTCTCCCAGCTCGTTCTCCAGCTCCTCGAACACGGGATCCACCATGGCTGGTCCCGTCATGACCATGCGCCTGCCCGTGAGAGAGCTCCTGATGGAACCGTTGGCCAGGTCCCACTTGAACTCCTGCAGCGCAAGGGGCGCCTCGCAGTGCGGACACTTTTCCAGGCTGCATTTGCCCGGCCTGGGCTCCTGGGCGTAGTCCTTCCACCGTAACCTGCTCTTCAACTCAGAGGGGTTCTCGGCCTCGAAGATGGTTATGCGGTAGACACCGGGCGAGGTCTCCTCGTATCTTATGCCCGGCTCCCTCCCCACCACGGCCTCTATGGCGCCCGCGAAGTTGCCTACCGCCAGGGGCACGGAGTAGGGCCTCTCGGCCAGCACGGTTATGTAATCGTCTTTCGTTCCCTCGTATCTCACGTCCGCCAGCGTGAGCTTCCCGTATCCCATGGCCTTCCAGATGACGAAGGTCGAGTCGAAAACGACCTGCAGGTCTATTTCCCTTTTCCTGATCATCTCGATGACGTCTTCCGGCAAGACGTAACGCATGTACTCCCGGGTATATCTGCGCGAGGCGTCGATGACCAGGTGTTGCACGGACGTGCCTATGATCTCCTCGATCCCCCGGTAAACGGGATCGAGGTTGCCGCATTCGAACAACACCAGCCTCTGGCGTTCGTCGCGCCGGGGCCGGATCACCCCTTCCTCCGTCCAGACATGCTGGCTGCTGACATAGAAGGGAGTTCCGCAATCGGGACAGGTGTCTATTTCCGCCATATTTGCTCCCTCTTGATATCTACTTCGTCAATCCGGGAGAAACGATAAAGTCGCCCGCCGCGATCTCACCGGCACGCAGCAGCAGGCATTTGCATGTCCCGATATCCTGAAGGTCGTTCGCCCTTTGATCTCGCCGGCAAAACAGCGGTTAGGCTGTCTTATTATATTTAGGGCGAAGATCCATGGCAAGCGAGTAGACGAAGCAGCATCAAGGATACGGCATCAAGGATGGAACGGCGATCAAGCGGTGCAGCGTTTCCTAGGATCCCTCCACCATGAAACGCACGTGTTCCCCGATATCCACGGCATGGTCGGCGATGCGCTCGAAGAAGCGGGCGATCATGACGACGCGCACGGCCACCTCCAGCTCCTCCTCGCGCCCGCTGTCGAACTCCTTGAAGAAGCCGCGGTAGAGGCGGTCCACGGCGTCGTCCATGGCGTCCAGCTCCCTGGCCATCTCCACGTTGCGCTCCTTGAAACAATCCATGGCCCGTTCCACCAGCCGCATGGCCCGCCGGGCCATCTCGTCTATGGCCTCCCTCATCCAGGAGCGTACGGCAGCGGCGTGGATGTTCTTCACCGCCACCGCGATGTCCTCGCAGAGGTCGGCCATGCGCTCGAACTTCTGGGCGATGCGCATGATGACGATGATGAGCCTCAGGTCCACGGCCACCGGAGCCTGCCTTGCAAGCAGCTCCAGGCCACCCTCCTCCAGCCGGTTGCGGTAAGCGTCGAAGAGGTCGTCGCCGGCTATTATCTCGTCGGCGGCCCGGTGGTCCAGCTCCAGGAAACAGAGCCGCGTCCTCTCTATGGTCTGCAGGAGCTCGCTCCCCATGCGCAGCGTCTCCGCGTACAGCTCTTCCAGCTGCTCGTGAAAGTCCTTCCTGGCCTCCAAAATCGCCCTCCCCTACCCGAATCTCCCCGTTATGTACCTCTCCGTCCTCTCGTCCGAGGGGTTGGTGAAGATGGTACCCGTTTCTCCGAACTCGATCATCCGCCCCGGCTCCCCCTGTCTCTCGATGAGGAAGAAGGCGGTGTAGTCGCTCACCCGTGCAGCCTGCTGCATGTTGTGGGTGACGATGACGATGGTATAGCGCTCCTTCAGCTCCACCAGCAGGTCCTCGATGCGCTGCGTGGCGATGGGATCGAGCGCCGAACAGGGCTCGTCGAGGAGGATGACCTCCGGCTCCACCGCCAGCACGCGGGCGATGCACAGGCGCTGCTGCTGTCCGCCGGAGAGGGCCATAGCCGGCTCGCGCAGCTTGTCCTTGACCTCTTCCCATAATGCCGCCTTCCTCAGGCTGGCCTCCACTATATCCTGCAAGGCAACGCGGTCCTTTATGCCGAGAACACGCGGGCCGAAGGCGACGTTCTCGAAGACCGTCTTCGGGAAGGGGTTGGGCTTCTGGAAAACCATGCCCACCTTCTGGCGCAGGGCGATGGGGTCGCAGTAGCGATCGTAGATGTCCACGCCGTCCAACAGCACCCTGCCCTCCACGCGGCACCCCTCTACAAGGTCGTTCATGCGATTGAGGCAGCGCAAAAACGACGACTTGCCGCACCCGGAAGGGCCGATGACCGCGGTTATGCTGCGTTCCTTCACTTCCAGGCCGATGTCCTCGAGTATCTTCTGTTTTCCATAGAAAAGGCTCATACCCTCCAGGACGAACTTCGCGCCCCCCGTTTCACGCAAGCCCGTTTCCCCCCCGACGAAGGGCTCCGCATGCTCACCCTCCCGGAGGCCACCTGGAGCGCCGACCTCCGCGCTCATCTCAACGCCGGTAGGGTTATCCATCCCCGTGTCTTCACGATCCACGCCGGTAACCTCGCTAGTCATGCCGCCACCCATCCTCGCTTCGCTCCTCTCGCCATGCCGTTCTTGCTAGAGGCGCTTTCGATCAGCGCTTTCGTCGCATCTCTCTCCCGTTCGCTCCGCGGAGGGACATCCTAAAACATTCCGCACCGTGCACTTCCCCGACATGCATCAACCGGAAAAGCCGCACCCCATCCAGATCCTTACTCTGCTCATACCCTGTAACCCATCTTTTTCCTCAGGATCCCCGCCGACATTCTCGCCAGCAGATTGAGGACGAGGACCGTCAGGAGCAAGAAGGCCGCCTCTCCGCTGGCCACGCGAAGCCAGTCCGGGACCAGCGCCCCCTCGGTGTACATGTGCCAGATATTGGCTGCCATGGGGGCGGCCGGATCCAGGGGAGACCAGGGGACCTTGCGCACGAAAAGGCCGACGGTGTAAACGACGGCCGCGCTTTCCCCTATGATCCTCCCCACGCAAAGCACGGCTCCCGTGGTTATCCCGGGCAGCGCCGCCGGCAGCACGACCTTCTTGGCCGTTTCCCAGCGCGTGCATCCCATGGCGAAGGCCGCCTCACGATATGAGCGGGGGACCGCCAGGAGGGCTTCCTCCGAAGAGCGCATGACGGTGGGCAGGTTGAGCAAAGCGAGTGTCAAGGCCCCCGCAAGCAAAGAATACCCCAGCCCCAGGTAGATGACGAAGATCACCATGCCGAAAATTCCGAAGACCACCGAGGGCACCGCCGACAGGGAATCCGCGCCGAATCGGATAAGGCGGGTAAGGCGGCCCTCGCGGGCGAACTCGGCCATGTAAACGGCGGCCCCCACTCCCAGGGGGACGACCATCAGCAGGGTGAGCAACGCCAGGTAAGAGGAGGAGACTATCATGGGCCAGATGCCTCCTCCCTCGCGCATGGCCTGCGGTTTACCGAAAACAAAGGAGGGCGAGAGAGCCGTGCCGAGTCCGTTCCACAGTATGGTCCCGATGATGAAGGCGAGCACGAGCAACGCCGTCACGGCGGAAACCCAGACAAGCGTTGTGGCAGCGCGGTCGGCCGCAAGGGCCGCCCTCTTACCGCGGCCGGTGCCGCTCATTAACAGGGTGTTGCACGCGGCCGACCGCAACGGTGCCCCTGCCCCGTTCATTCCGCCCACCTCACGGCCACCCGCTGCTTCCTGCTGACCCAACGCACCAGGCACACCATGATCATGGCCAGGACAAGGAGCACCAACCCCATGGCGAAGAGTGACGACCTCTGCACTCCGGTGGATTCACCCATCTCCATGAGGATCTTGGTGGTCAAGGTGTGGGTGGGGGAGGTGAGCGAGCTGGGGAACACGGAAGCGGGCCCGATGACCATGGCCACCGCCATGGTCTCGCCTATCGCCCTACCCATACCCAGGATAACGGCGGCCAGTATGCCCGGGCCGGCCGCCGGGATGAGTACGCGGCGGATGGTCTGCCAGCGCGTCGCCCCCAGGGAAAGCGACGCGTGCAGATAGGAAGAGGGAACCGCTTCCAGGGCGTCCTTGGCGATGGCGGTGATGGTGGGTAGTGCCATGACGGATAGGATGATCGAGGCCGCCAGGATCCCGCTCCCCGAGCTTCCCGTCACCTTCCTTATCCACGGCACAAGGATGGTGAAACCGAGCCAGCCCAGCACTATGGAGGGTATACCGGCCAGCAATTCCACGCCGCGGGTGAAAAGTGACCGGGAACGCCGGGGAGCGACCTGGGTGAGGAAAAGGGCCAAGCCCAGGGCTAGGGGGGTGCCCAGGAGAAGCCCCCCGGCGGTGGTAGCAAGCGTCCCGGTCAGGAATACCAGCATCCCGTAGCGGCCGTCCCCGGGACTCCAGGCGGAGCTGAAGAGATTGGCGGGACCCACCCGGGTGAAGGCGGGCACGGATTCCCTGGCCACGAAGAAGACGACCAGTGCCAACCCGAGCACCGTCATCAGCGCCATGACCATCAGTATCTTCTTGATCAGCCATTCCCTGCCGATCGACGACATCGCCGTCTTCCCCGCTTTCTCTCCCGCTCATTTCATCCAGAAAAAGGCCTTATCGGAGTCCCTTCATGCAGGGCCGCACCTGGATGTCATATCTTGGTCATGGGGATATATTCCTTGGCCACCACCTCGTTCTGGAAACGGTCCGAGAGTATGAAATCGATGAACTCCTTGGCCAGCCCGGTGGCCTCTCCCTTGGTGAACATGTGCAGGTAACGGGAGAGAGGGTAGGTCTTGTTGACCGCGTTCTCCTTGTTGGCCGCCACCCCGTCATACTTCAGACCTTTCACCGAATTATCGAGGTAGCCATACGAGATGTACCCGATGGAGTACGGAGTCGAGGAAACCGTCTGGCGCACGATCCCGTTGCTGTTGCACTCGATGGCGCCGGCCACGGGCTTCTCCTTCTTCAGGGCCTTCTCGTCGAACATCTCGCGCGTCCCGGACGCCTCGTCGCGTACCACCACCACGATGGCCTGATCCGGACCCCCCACTTCCTTCCAGTTCTTCACCTTGCCGGTGAAGATGTTGAAGACCTGGTCCTTGGTGAGGTTGTCCAGGGGGATGTCCTTGTGGGCGATGACCACGATGATGTCGAGGGCTATCTTGTGGTCGACCAGGCCCTTGTCTTTCTCCTCGTCCTTAAGATCCCGGGAGGAGTTGCCGATGTCCACCACCCCCTCGGAGACGTTGGAAATGCCCACGCTGGAACCCCCACCCTGCACGTTGACCGTGACGTCCGGGTTTTCGTCCATGAACATCTCCGCGGCCTCCTGGGCCAGCGGGAGCACGGTCGTGGACCCGGAAAGGTTCAGGGTGCCCGAAAGCTTGGGCTTCTCCTCCTTGCCCTCTCCCTCGCTTTTCCCCTCGCCGCCGCAACCCACGGCCGCCGCCACGAGGACAACCGCCAGTAGGGCGACGAACACGGGGGGGAAGAGCTTCCTTGCCTTCATTCCCTACCTCCTTCTTCTCTATCGCACCTTATCTTTGCCTGAGCACGAGCTTTCGCCCGTGCTCCCCGGAACGTAGGAGGAACCCTGCCGATCCCTTTTCCCTACGGGTTTATTTGGCCGGATGTCGTTTAAGCGCGGGTTGAAACGAGGTAAATTCTTTTGGAAGGAAAGTTTAAAACCAGTTTAACGGCCCGGGTGACCTTCTGCGGAACTACGTATCCTCGGCACCGGGAGCAGGCCTTTCAATGCGGACGAAAAAGGCGGAGCCTTCTCCGGGCACACTCTCCACGCTTACCGCCCACCCGTGAAGCTCGGCGATGTGCTTAACGATGGAAAGCCCCAGGCCGGTGCCTCCCGTCTCCCGGGAGCGGGCGCGGTCCAGCCGGTAGAACCGCTCGAAAATGCGGGGGAGCTCCTCCCTGGGAATACCCACCCCCGTGTCCCGCACCTCCAGGACCACGTCTTCGCCCTCCCTGGAGAAGCTCACCCGCACGCTCCCTCCCGGCTGGTTGTACTTTACCGCGTTGTCCAGCAGGTTGTTGAGAAGCGTGGCCAGGAGGCGCCGGTCCGCCTCCACCATCACTTCGCCGCCTCCCGCCGCCTTCATCTCCACCCCGTACCTGGCGGCCAGCTTGCCCTTCCCCTCCAGGCATTCGGCTACCAGCTCCGCCAGGGGGAATCTCTCCACCCTCAGGATCGTCTCCCCGGCCTCCAGCCTGCTCAGTGTGAGCAGGTCCTCCACGAGCTGCGCCAGACGGGCCGTCTCGCGGTCAAGGTCGCGCAGGAAACGCTCCGCCGTATCCCGGCTCTCCAGCGCGCCCCCCGCCAGGGACTCGACCAGGGCGCGGATGGTGGCCACCGGGGTGCGCAGCTCGTGGGAGACGTTGGCCACGAAATCCTGCCGGACGCGGTCCACGCGCTTCAGTGCGGTTACGTCCTCCAGGGTGCTCACCGTCGCCAGGATCCTGCCGTCCGCGGTCTCGACCGGGCTGGACTTCAGGCGCAGGGTCATGTTCCAGGGATAGAGGAGCTCTATCTCCTCCTCCACCCTCGCCCCCCCCGCGGCGCGCCTTACCGCCTCCTCCAGCTCCGCGCTGGAGAATGCCTCGATGAGACGGCGGCCAATGACCGTATCCGCTTCCACTCCCAGGATGCGCTCCGCGGCCGGGTTGAGGAGCATGATGCGCTCCCCTTCTCCCGTCACCAGCACGCCCGTGGATACGCTTTCCAGGATGGCTTCCAGCTTCTTCCTCTCAGTATCGACTTCCTCCACGCGCCGGCGTACCTCCCCGGCCATGGCGTTGAAGTTCTCCGCCAGCTTCGAGAAATCGGAGATGTTTGAGGCCTCCACCTTCCTTCGCATATCGCCGGTCGCCACGTCGGCCACCGCTTCCCGTAACCCGTCCAGGGCACCCACCACCGTCCTCTCCGTCCATACGCTTGCCGCCACGATCACGAGGAGAAGTAGCCCGGATGCGGCCAGAAATATCCACCATACACGCAAGATAACCGGCATGATGTCCTCTTCCTTTACGGATACCCTGGCCACTCCAACGATCCTTCCGTCCACCACCACCGGTGCGGCAGCATAGATGAAAGTCCTGTCCAGGGTGCGTGATTCCCGGCTTATGGAAAAGACTTCCCCCCGCAAAGCCGCCGCCACTTCCGGCCTGCCGGCATGGTTTTCCATCTCCTCGGCAGGGTATTCCGAGTCCCCGAGGACCACGCCTTCGGCATCGATGACCGTCAGCCTGGTCGGCAGGTCGCCCGCCAGCTCCTCGAGATAGCGGTCCACCTCACGGGGAGCCATCTCCCCGCTGAAGAAGCGGCCTGCCTGGCCGGCGAAAAGTTGGGCCTGTTCCTCCAGGCTCCTCCTCTCGCGGGAAAGGGTGTAACTTCGTATGGGAATTATTACCAGAAGGGACAGGAGGGCCAGGATCGCGGCCACCAGGGCGGTGTAGCGGGCGATCAGGATGCGCCTCAGGCTTTTCAAGCTTCCTCCCCGGGCGCCTCGAAGCGGTAACCCACTCCGCGCACGGTGACGATGCGGCGGGGGTTTGCCGGATCCTCCTCCACCTTCTCGCGGAGGCGCCGGATGTGCACGTCAAGGGTCTTGCTCTGCCCGTAATAATCTCCCTCCCACGCCTGGCTTATCAGGTATTCGCGCGGGAGAGCCTTGCCCGGGTGGCGGAGGAACAGTTCCAGCAGCCGGTATTCCATGAGCGGCATCTCCACCACCTGCCCCCTCACCGTAACCTCGTGCCGCTCCCTGTCCAGCGCGATGTCGCCTGCGCGCAGCGTTCCCTCCTCCTTCCCGGCCCGCTTTTCCCCGGAACGCCGCAGCACGGCCCTCACCCGGGCCACCAGTTCCCGCATGTTGAAGGGCTTGGTGACGTAGTCGTCGGCGCCCAGCTCCAGGCCCAGGATCTTGTCCAGGTCGGAATCCTTGGCCGTGAGCATGATCACGGGAAGGTCGCCCTCGCGCCGCAGCCGCCGGCAGATCTCCATGCCGTCGACGCCCGGGAGCATGAGGTCCAGGAGCACCAGGTCGTAGCCGCCCTCCCGGCACCTGCGCCAGCCGCTCTCACCGTCCAGGGCTATATCCACTCGGAATCCTTCTTTTTCCAGGTTGAAGGCCACCGCCTCCGCCAGGGGCCTTTCGTCCTCGATGATCAGGATCTTTTTCAGGGCCGCTCACCATCCTTCTTCACGCGATCACTTCCCGACTGCGGTCACGTTCCCCTCTTCCTTAAGGATATACACGTTTCAATATACACGTTTCCGAAAAACACGGGCAGTCTTTACGCATTGTTCAACGAAAACGAACCCGCCCTTAAACTCCATCCCTTTCGATGTAAGGGAAGGAACGTGCGACGCAAAGGAAAGGAGGTGAAAATGGACAAGATGAAGGACTACCTGGACGACAACCTTTACGTCCCGGCGCCGGAAAACGGGGACATAACGCCGCCCTCCACGGATCCCTCGTGCTGGATGGAGGGTGTAGAGGTCACGGGGAGGAAGGGTATGGCGATCTCCCGTGGGCGTAGTCCATGCCCCCGGACGGCGCCAGGTGGCACAAGGGTATAATAAGAAGCGTTCCGTGGCAGCGATATCGGATAGCCTTGCTGCCGGCCGGGCGGAAAAGCGTACGGACAAGCACATGGTCGATGAAAGCCTTACGGAGTTCTGGTCCCTTTCCCCGGAGGAAGCGTTAAGACGTCTTGGTTCCTCGTCCGCCGGCTTGAGCTCCGGGGAAGCGCGGTCCCGGCTCAACAGGTACGGACCAAATCTCCTCAGGCCGGAGAAAAGGAAGGGAAAGTTCTCCCTTCTGGTCAACCAGTTCAGGAGCCCCATCATCCTCATTCTGGCTTTCGCCGCCTCGGTATCTTTCTTCCTTCATGATCCTACCGACGGGATGATCATCCTCTCCATCATCCTGGTGAGCGGAATGCTGGGGTTCTGGCAGGAAAAGGGAGCCGCCGACGCCGTGGCCGGATTGCTCTCCCTGGTAAGGATAAAGGCCCTGGTGCTGCGGGACGGGAAAGCGGTGGAGAGCGACGTGGAGGAGCTGGTGCCCGGCGACGTGGTCCTTCTGTCCGCCGGCTCCTCCATCCCCGGCGATTGCCTGCTCCTGGAATCCACCGACCTCTTCGTGGACGAGGCCGTGCTCACCGGGGAGACCTTCCCGGTGGAGAAGAACCCCGGAGCGGTGCCCGCGGACACTCCGCTCTCGGGCAGGGAGAACGCCCTTTTCATGGGCACGCACGTGATCAGCGGCGAAGCGCGGGCGGTGGTTGTCCTCACCGGCCGGGACACCGAGTTCGGGAAGATCTCCCACCGCCTGCAGCTCAAGCCGGCGGAAACGGAGTTCGAGCGCGGCGTACGTCACTTCGGCTTCCTGCTCATGGAGGCTACCCTGGTACTTGTAATCTTCATCTTCGCGGTGAACGTGGCCTTCCACCGACCCATCCTGGATTCCCTGCTCTTCTCCCTGGCCCTGGCGGTGGGCCTTACCCCCCAACTGCTGCCCGCCATCATCAGCGTCAACCTCTCCCACGGAGCACGGCGCATGGCCCAAAGCAAGGTCATCGTGAAGGTCCTGGCCTCCATCGAAAACTTCGGCAGCATGAACGTGCTCTGCTCGGACAAGACGGGTACCATCACTCGTGGCGAGGTGAACCTTTCCTCGGCGCTGGGCCCGCGAGGCGAAGCCTCCTCCAGGGCCATGCGCCTGGGGTGCCTGAACGCCGCCATGGAAACCGGGTTCTCCAATCCCATAGACGAGGCGCTGCGACGGGAATGCGCCCTTGACCCCGGCGGCTTCCGGAAGCTGGACGAGATTCCCTACGACTTCGTCCGCAAGCGCCTTACCGTGCTGGTCGCCGCAAAGGAAGGAACCCTGATGGTGACCAAGGGCGCGCTGGACAAGGTGCTGGAAGTCTGCACGCAGGCGGAGGTTGCGGAGGGAAAGCTGGTGAGCCTGGAGTCCCTCGCCGGGGACATCGACCGGGTCTTCCGGGAACAGAGCGCGCAGGGCTTACGCGTGCTGGGCGTGGCTTATCGCCTGTTGGACGGCAGGGATTCCATATCCCGCGAGGACGAGCGTGAGATGATTTTTTCCGGCATGCTCACCTTTTTCGATCCTCCCAAACCGGGAGTCCGGGAAACGGTGCAACGCCTGGAAAATCTTGGGGTTAAACTCAAGGTGATCACCGGGGACAATCGCCTGGCGGCCGGGCGGCTGGCAGAGGAGGTGGGTCTTCAGCGACCCGTGCTGCTCGCGGGACCCGAGATGCGCCGCATGAGCGACGAGGCCCTCCTGGGCCGGGTGAGGGAAGTTGACGTCTTCGCCGAGATCGATCCCAACCAGAAGGAGCGCATCATCCTGGCCCTGAAGAAGGCGGGCAACGTGGTGGGTTTCCTGGGCGACGGGATAAACGACGCTCCCGCCCTCCACGCCGCGGACGTGGGAATCTCCGTGGACGGCGCGGTGGACGCGGCTAAGGACGCGGCGCAGATCGTCCTCCTGGAGAGGGACCTTGACGTCCTGGTACAGGGAGTGGCGGAAGGGAGGAGGACTTTCAACAACACCCTGAAGTACGTGTTCATGGCCACCAGCGCCAATTTCGGGAACATGTTCAGCATGGCCGGCGCCTCCCTTTTTCTTTCCTTCCTGCCCATGCTTCCCGGGCAGATACTGCTTACCAACCTCCTGACCGATTTTCCGGAGATGGGTATCGCCACCGACAACGTGGACGAAGACTTGGTGGAAAGACCCCGGCGTTGGGATATCGGGTTCATACGCCGCTTCATGCTGGTTTTCGGTCCCCTGAGCTCCCTTTTCGACTTCCTGACCTTCGGCGCCCTTCTCCTGCTGCTGCACGCCGATGCGCGCCAATTCCGCACCGGCTGGTTCATGGAATCGGTGGTCTCAGCTTCCCTGATCGTCCTGGTCGTACGCACCCGCAAGCCCTTCTTCCGCAGCCGGCCGGGAAAGTTCCTGGCCGTGGCCACCCTGCTGGTGGTTCTGACGGCTCTCTCCCTGCCTTTCTTTCCGCTGGGCGAGGTCTTCGGGTTCCAGAGACTTCCTCTCGCCTTCTTTCCCGTGCTGGCCCTCATAGTCTGCCTTTACGTGCTGGGCGCAGAGGTGACCAAGCGCGCCTTCTACCGACGCTTTCCCTCCTGACAACAAGAGATCCCCGTGAAACCGTGGTGACCCCCATATTAACGAGTAAACAAGGTGTTCTTGCGGGCGATCCCTCTCGGTTCCCGGGGACATATTGAAGTTCTCAAGGCGGAAAACCCTTTCCTTGACACAACAAGCGCTCCTTCCGTCATGCCCGCGGAGGCGGCACGGTAGGGGGCTCGCCGCCCGCCCGCAGGGCATGCAGGGCCTCCGTCCACCATTCCGGGGAGGGGACCAGCCAGGCGCAGGCATCCTCCCGACCTTCATCGTCCGCAAAATCGACGCGCAGCAGCTCTCCCGCCCTCGTCTTTCCCAGGAAGGAGCGCGGCCGTGAGACGGCGCGTACGGAAGCAAGGGGGATAAACAGGTACCGGCGGGGAAGCAGCATGCGGAAATGGATGCCCCTGTCAGTAAGGGCAAGGATTCCGTTTCCCCTGAGCTGGGCATAACCCCTCGAGAGCGTGCCGAAGTAGTTGCAGTCCTCCACGTGATAGACCTTCTCGCCGTCCACGGTTTCCCGCAGGGACTCGACGGCCTCGACCCTCAGGCGCTTTATCCACCAGGAAAGGACACAGACGTCGGCCGTTATGCTCGCGAGCACCGCCAGGATAACGATTATCGCCACGGTCATCGGTCATCGCCCTCCGTCTTCCACGCACCAAGAGACAGGGAGATGCTCCGGGCCGAAAGATAACCCCGGGCTTCGGGAAAGGCGCCGGATTCCGCACAGCTCTACCCGGGCTATCTTCAACCTGATTCATCTTACTTCAGCCGGGCACAATCTTTCATCTTACTTCAGCCGGGCACAATCTTTCGCAGATAGACGAAGACAAGGGGAGGCGTGAAGTACCGCGCCTCCCGGCCCCGCCCGGTCCCGCAGCTTCGGAGGCGAGCGGGCGCCGCAAACCCATCCCTAAAAACCCATCCCGCATAGCAAGCCGAATAGCAGAAAAAGGGAGGCGCGAAGTATCGCGCCTCCCGGCTTTAAGGACCGCTTAGCCGTTTATTCCACTTTCTCCCAGAGGGACGCGTTGGCGTTGCCGAAGCCGCCGCAGAGGGTAGCGATGCCGCGCTTGGCCTCCGGGAAGTCCTTCTTCATGATGTTGTTCAGGGTGATGACGATACGCAGGCCGGACTCGCCCAGCGGATGGCCCAGGGCCAGCGCCCCGCCCCACACGTTGATGTTGTCGAAGGGGGCGTTGTGCCCGATGCCCAGCTCGCGGATGACCGCCAGGGACTGGGTGCCGAAGGCCTCGTTGAGCTCCCAGAGGTCGATGTCCTCCACCGTCAGCCCCTTGCGGGCCAGTAGCTTGCGCACCGCGGGAACGGGACCGATGCCCATGACCGTGGGGTCGCAACCGGCCATGCAACCGCCGCCGTAGCGCAGATGGTAGGTGAGCCCCAGCTCGTCGGCCTTCTCCCTGCTCATGAAGATCGCGGCGCAGGCGCCCACGGTGAGGGGGGAGCTGATGGCCGCGGTGACCACGCCGTCCGGCTTGAAGGCCGGCTTCATCTGGGCCATCTGCTCCAGGCTGGGGTTGTCGCGTATCCACTGGTCGCGGTCGCACATGAACTCATTGCCGTCGTCGTCCAGGGCGGGGATGGGCACGATCTCGTCCTTGAACTTGCCGGCGTCGCGCGCGTCGCGGGCCTTGATGTGGCTCCAGTAGGCCATGAGCTCGGCATCCTCGCGGGAGATGTTGTAAAGCTCGGCGATCTTTTCCGCCGTGGCCCCCATGGGGAGCTCCAGGGGGTTGTAGTACTGGGCGATGCGCGGGGGGATGTCCATGTTCATGGCCATGGGGACGTTCATCATGTCCTCCACGCCGGAAGCGATGAAGATGTCGCCCTCCCCGGCCATGATGGCCCGGCAGGCATGCTCGAGGGCGGACATCCCCGAGGGGCACTGCTGGTTGATGCCGTTGGTGGGCACGCTCTCCGGCAGGCCCGAGGCCAGCCAGCCCAGGCGGGCGATGTCGTTCTGCATGCCGGTCTGGTTGGCGGTGCCGCAGAAGACCGCCTCCACGTCCTCCGGCTTCACCTTGGGGTTGCGCTCGAAGAGCGCCTTGTACACGTAGGTGAGGAGTTCGTCCGGCCGCAGGTGACGGGCCCAGCCTTTCTCCGCGTGGGCTCTGAAGTTGGGGGTCCTTACCCCGTCCACCAGGACAGCTTCCTTCACTTCTGCCATGTCTCTTACCTCGCTTTCCTCTTCTCTGACGCTTTATTCCGACGTGTCGTCGTTTCCCGGTGAGGTCCGTTTCGGATCCGGCCCATATCTTCAATCCCCGCCCTGCATCGGCTTTTCGGCCTTACCAGGGCCCGGGAACCCGCGCTCCTCCAGCGCCGCGCAGGGGTTATTATATCAAATATACATCCGCAGGGTACCCGGTCCGTACTCGCCGGACCGGCGATCCGCGAGGCATGCCGGCCTACCTGCATCCGGGCGCGCTGCCGCAACGCGGCGTGCCACGCACGATACGATAGGAGAGCAGGGCGTCACGCACCCGTCCATGCATCGCTTGACCCCTCCCCCCATCGTACCCAACCACCGTGCCTCGGCAGCCGTCGTTCAGCGCGCCCCTCTTTTCTGGGAATGGAGGGGAGCGAAGGGGTAGTTGTCTCTTTCCTCCCTCTCGTCGTTATTCAGCGCGCCCCACTTTTCAAGGAAGGGAGCCCGGACTTTCCCCGGCTTTACGACCCTTGCAGGGAGGCAGGGCTTCTTTCCCGCGCGTGAAACCCGAAATGGGGAGGGATCGAATCGGTTCACCAGGCGGTTAAGGGATGCAGCGACGGCAAGGCGATCTTGTGCGTCAAAGTACCAAACCGCATCCGTGTTCGGTAAAATACCTGATGATTAGGGAAAGGAGGAAAGACTGGCGGGAGGGGATGCGGCAAGCGCCCGTTCCGTCGACCTCACCGGCCTGGACCGGGTATCGATGAAGGGGGTTGTCGTGAAGGGAGTCGAGAGGTGCCCCGAAGGCGGAGTCCCCAGGCAATTCGCGGATAATCACGTCTGGGCGGGTGGGGGTTTCATCGTGCAGTCCAGCGATACCTCGCACCGCATGGCGTTGATCGAAAGCGATAACCTGGACGTCCTCTTCAAGGGGATCGAGGATATCCTGGGCCTGCCCATCGAGCGCATCGTCATCGAGACCAAGCGGCGTGCCACGCGCCAGTATATCGACCGCCTGGTTCCCGACGAGATCAAGGAAAAAGCCATCAACAAGGAGCTGGACATGCAGATCCTGATCGACGCCAACAATGCTGTGGCGCGCATCATGGGCTACGGGGATGTCTCGCCGGTTGGGTACCGTTACGAGCGTGATGACGACGATTATCTCAGGCAGAGGGTGCGCGAACCCTACTCGGTCCCCTTGTGGTGCGGGGACATGACAGGCGCGGTGGAGGCCATAACGCGCAGGGACAACGACGTGAAGTACGAGTTCTTGGCAGAGGACACCATCGAGATACTCTGCATCCCGTGCGAGCATCCCCCGCAGTTCCAGGGCAGGTTACGGCTCAGGGAGTACCACCTGCACGAGGGTGACGTGGAGCTGGAACGTTGCGCCGGTTGCGGTGGACCTGCCGCCCTCTCCGCTTTCCGGTGGTACCCGGAGCGGGGGGTCATCCGGGACGAGGTCACGGGCCGCCGTGTCGCCATGCTGGGACCTTCCTACCTGGAGGCGGTATTCGACGAGCTGGAAAGGGAGCTCGGTGAGGAGATACCCCTTGTCGTCGTGGAGGCCCAGCGCCGCTTCGTCAAGTCCGGCTTTTTCGGGGCTTCGGAGATAGAGAGCGAGGAGCAGTTCCGCAAGCTCCTCGCGCTGCGCGGCCTGGGTAACCTCCGCTCTCTCCAGGTAGGGAGGAACAAACTGCGCATGGTCATGGAAAATACTGCCATGTACCTCATGCTCGTCGGCCTCATGCAAGGATACTTCGAGACTGTCGTCGGGGGGGAATCCAGGGCGGAATGGGAATTCTCGGAAGAGGGAGAACTGACCCTGGAGATACACGCCGTCGCCTAGCTCGTTCCCCCTGCCCATAACCGCGGTGCCCCATCATCCCCGGGAAGCGGCGCGCATGGGCAGGGGCAAAGCCGAGCGGAAGATGCGCAGGTCGGTCGCATCGAAAGTGCGCAGCGCGAAAAGCGCGCCCAGGTAGCAGGCCACGAAGGTCAGGACCAGCCCGTGGAAGGGGAGGGCGCCGCGCAGCGGCAGGCATAACAGGGCTCCCGCGGCGGCGGCCAGCGCCGGTTTCCAGTTACCCAGCAGGCGCGGGTCGATGCGCATGTGCTTCCAGGAGAAGAAGAGGGTGATGCAGAGAAGGCACACCTCGGACACCAGCGTGCTCACGGCCGCTCCCACGAACCCCATCAAGGGCGCCAGGACCAGGCAGAGCGCCACGTTGATCCCCGCGCAGGTGAGGATGGCGCAGACGCTCAAGCGGTGCCGGTAACGCGCGTTCATGAGCTCGATGAGGGGTATGTAGGTGAAGCTGAAGAGGGGTAAGGCGGCCAGTATCCACAGGGCGGGCCGCGCTTCCAGGTATGATTCTCCGTAGACGGCGGAGAGCAGCTGCGGGGTGAAGAGGAACAACATGGCGCAGAAGGGGAGGCTCACGCACGCCAGGTACTTCACCACCCTGCGGATGACCTCCCGGTGTCGATCGTCGGCGGACCTGCCCATCCTGGCAAGAAACGGGAAAACGGCGGTCATGCAGGTGGCCGGCACCACCGCCATGGCCCACACGATACGGTAGGCGGAGCTGAAGAGGCCCGCCTGGTGATCGCCCTTGAAGGCCGAGACCATCACCGTGTTGGTGTAGCCGAAGAGGAAGGTCACCAGGCCGATGACGCCGAAGGGAAGGGCGCCGACCGCCATCCTCTTCCAGAAGGTCAGGTCGAAGGAGAAGGCGGGCCGACCTATCCTGCGGGTCAGGATCATGAAATCCACCCCCATGGAGACCACGGCTCCCACCATGAGGGCGTAGGAGATGCCCACCAGGCCGAAGCCGCGGAAAAGGAGCAGGGTGCCCACACCGAAGGTGAGCAGGATGTCCACCAGGTCCGCTATCGCCTGGTACTTCATCACCTCGAAGGCCTGGAATATGGCGTCGAAGAAGCGCCGGAGCCCCGTGAAGACCACGTAGCTGAGACCGACGAGGAAAAGGGGGAGGCGCGTATCGGGGGAACGCGCGGTTACGGCTATGATGGCGTAGATGATGCCCATGCTGGCCAGCCCGGTGACGAGCCTGAGCACGGCGAGGTCACCCATGTAGCGGGCCACCTGCTCCCGGTCCGCGGCGAGCTCCCTCACCACCAGCTTGGGCAGCCCCATCTCGCCCACGATGAGGAGGATGTAGGCCAGCGAGAGGGCGAAGGAATACGCCCCGAACCCCTCCGTGCCCAACTTGCGAGCCACGAGCACGGTGAAGAGGGGCATGAGCACGGCGCGGAAGGTCCCGCCTCCCATGATCACCATTATGTTCCGGGCTATCCTCTTCGCGTCGTTCAATGCTTCTTGCCTCCGTCCTGCAACCTGCGTCCTCTGCGGCATGCGGGAACCTTACCGTGAAAAGACCGACCCTTGTTCTCGTCCTCCTTCCCCGTGCGGGCCAAGGGTCAAGTATGGAGCCCCGGACCTAAGATGTCAATCGGATCTATCGCAGCGTACTTTAAGCAGACCTTGCTTTTGAACGCCGATTTCGCTCGCCTGGCGGACGTTTCGGGAAAGCTTCCCGCTCGCTCCCATCTCGCTCTCCCCTAAAGACGTTGACCGATCGGCTATAATAGCTACGACGCTGCGGCGTGGACTACGAGCGGTGAGGAGGGGGTTGCATGGACAGGGAAGAGGCACTCGCCCTCCTGCATGATAACCTGAAGTCCGAGAACCTGCGCAAGCACTGCTACGCCACGGAGGCGGTGATGCGGCGGCTGGCGCGCGAGCTTGGCGAGGACGAGGAGACATGGGGACTCGCGGGCCTGCTCCACGACATCGACCTGGAGATCACCGGCAACGACATGTCGCTGCACGCGGAGAAGGCCGCCTGCATGCTGGCGGAAAGGGACGCGCCCGCCGAGATGGTGGACGCCGTGCGCATGCACAATGCCGAGGGGCTGGGCCTGGGCGAGAGGAACACCGCCTTCCAGCATGCCCTCGCCGCCGCGGAAACGGTGACCGGCCTCATCGTGGCCGCCGCCCTGGTGCTGCCCGACAGGAAACTCGCGGGGGTCAAGGTGAGCTCGCTGCGCAAGCGCATGAGGGAGAAGGCCTTCGCGCGGGGCGCCCGCCGGGAGGTCATCCTCGAATGCGAGAAGGCCGGCCTCCCGCTGGACGACTTCCTGGCGCTGGCCCTGGAGGCCATGCAGGGAATAGCGGGCCGCCTGGGCCTTTGACGGGGCGCGTGCCGCGACTCGCCCTCCCGCTGCATCCTTCACCGGAAGAACCGGCCGTGGTCACCGGAAAGGCCGCGCCCGCAGCCATGCGCGCGCTCCCCCCCACACGCCCGGGGCCATAAGGGGATCGTCGACGCCACGCGGTCCGGGCAGAGATCCGCGCGTTTTTCAGATAGAGATATAGGTGAAGCAGATAGAGGTGAAGCGAGGCTTGTGCGAAGACGAGGCAAGAGGCCCCGCCGTGACGCCATGCGGCTCAGACGGAGACGCGAGTTGCGTCAAGAGCGGCATGGCCGCGAGACGGGCGCGGTACGCTCAGGGCTCCTTTTTCGCCAGGAGCGCGGTGGCCATGGCCGCTATTCCCTCTCCCCGCCCCGTAAACCCCATGCCCTCCGTCGTGGTCACCTGCACCCCCACCTGCTCCGCGGAGATGCCGAGAACGGCCGAGATGCGGGAACGCATCTCATCGACATACGGCGACAGGCGCGGTTCCTGGGCCACTATCACGCAGTCGACGTTCACGACGCGGAAGCCCCTCTCCAGGACGAGACCCGTCACCTCCTCCAGGAGAACCATGCTCGATATGCCCAGGTACGCGTCATCGCCGTCCGGGAATCTCACCCCTATGTCCCTCTCCCCGCAGGCGCCAAGCAGGGCGTCCATGAGGGCGTGCACGAGGACGTCGGCGTCGGAATGGCCGGCCAGCCCACGGTCGTGCCTGATCTCCACCCCTCCCAGTATCAGCTTCCGCCCTTCCTGGAAGGCGTGGGCGTCAAACCCCAGTCCCACCCGGTAGGGCAATTTCCAGGCCTCCTTTCTCCAGGAGCGCCTCGGCCAGGATGAGGTCGCTCGCGTAGGTTATCTTTATGTTGGTCAACTCACCTTCCACCACCCGCACCCGGTAACGGTATCTCTCCAGGAGGGCCGCGTCGTCCGTGGCCCACACCCCCTCCCGGTACGCGCGCTCGTGCGCGTCCAGCAGGGCCGCGGCGCGGAAGCACTGGGGAGTCTGCACCGCCCACAGGCGCCTCCTGTCCGGGGTGCGCAGCACCCAGCCCCCCTCGACCTCCTTCACCGTGTCCACCACGGGTACGGCGGAGATGACCCCCTCGCAATCCGCGTCCCTCAGGGCTTTCAGGACCCTTTGGAAGAGCGCTGGTGTCGCGAGCGGGCGCGCGCCGTCGTGCACCACGATGTAATCCGCCCGGGTGGAAAGGGTGCGCAGGGCGTTGCAAACGGATTCCTGCCTCCACTCTCCTCCCGCCACCACCGCCGTAACCCTGCGCAAGCCGTACGCCTCGATTATCTCCCGCTCCGCCCTGCGTATTTCCTCCGGGTTCACCACCAGGATGATCTCGTCTATCTCTCCCACGGCCTCCAGGTTGAGGAGGGAGCGCGCGAGCACGGGTATGCCGGACAGCCTCAGGAATTGCTTTCCCTCCGGCGCGCCGACTCTCTCGCCGCGCCCCGCTCCGGCCACCACCGCCGCAGTCCCGGAGCTCATCCGCCCCTCCCTTTCAAGGCGGCGAAGATCATCCTTCCGGCCGGTGTCTGGAGAATACTGGTAACAGTCGCGTTCACCTCTTCGCCGATGAACTTCTTGCCTCCCTCCACCACCACCATGGTTCCGTCATCCAGGTAACCGACCCCCTGGCCCGCTTCCTTCCCTTCCCTGATGATGGAAACGGTCAGCGGCTCTCCGGGCAAAACAACCGGCTTAAGGGCGTTGGACAGCTCGTTGATGTTCATGACCCGCACGCCCTGCAGCTCGGCGATCTTGTTCAGGTTGAAGTCGGTGGTCATCACGGGCAGGTTCATGGCCTTGGCGAGGGCCACCAGCTTGGAATCCACGCCCGCCAGCTCCGGAAAATCCTGTTCCTCGATGCGCACCTCCACGCGGTCCTGCCTCTGCAGGGCGTTGAGGACCTCGAGGCCTCTCCGTCCGCGATTGCGCTTCAGCGGGTCCTCGGAATCTGCTATGACCTGGAGCTCGTTGAGCACGAAGCGCGGCACCACCAGCTCGCCCTCCAGGAAACCGGAATAGCAGATGTCGCTTATGCGCCCGTCCACGATAACGCTGGTATCCAGGATGCGCGATGCCGCTGGCCGGGAGCCCCTTTCCACCACTTGCGGCGACCGCGACGGCCGGAAGAAATTGAGGAGGTCATCCTTCTTCTGCACCGCCACGATATACCCTATCACGCCGCAGAACGCGTACAGGACGAGCGCGAAGACCCAACCCGGGTACGTTCGGAAGAGGATCATCGAGGGCAGGAACGCTATGAGGAACCCGGCGATGATGCCAACGGCTCCCATAAGGAGATCGGTTCCGGGAATGTCCTGGATGGCGACCTCGAAACGGTTGAGGAGCTTCGCGGTATACCTTCCCGCGGCCCCGCCGATCACGAAACCGAGTCCCACGCAGACCATGATGGATATGATGAAGCCGATGATCGAATACGTGGGGTCCATCTTCTGCAGGTAGGACCGCTCCATCAGCTCCCCGAGCTCGTAGCCCCCGATGCCTCCGACGAACATGAAGATCAGCCGGACGACCAGGACTACCATCGATTCTCTCTACCCTTCCGGGCTCGGCAACCCTCCTTTCGCCTTTCCCGACCCTCCTTCACGGGGGTGAACCCGCGGCCGCCGCTTATGATGACGATGATGAGCGCGGCGCCGTCTGCCCCTTGTCATCTCCTCCTTATGATAACCCTACGATCAGATTAAGCGAGAGCGCGTTCCTCGGCAAGGCCGGAGGCAGGTTAAGAGGTGAAGACCTCCTCTATCATGCGCAGGGCTTCCTCCACTTCCACCTCGACCGCGTACATCAACTCGCTGGCCAGTATCTCCCGCGCCTGGCTCAGCATGCGCTTTTCTCCCGACGAGAGGCCCCTCTCCATGTCCCTCACGGTGAGGTTTCTCACCACCTCAGCCACCTGGAAAATGTCGCCGCTCTTCAGCTTATCCCGGTTCTTCTTGTAGCGGTGGTTCCAGTTGCTGGGCATCGGGGTACATTCCGCCCCGAGCACCTCGAACACCTTTTCCACCTCTTCCTTCCCTATCACCCGTCGCAGGCCGACCTCCTCCGTGCTGTCGGCGGGCACCATGACCTTCAGGTTTCCCTGGCACATGCGGAGAACGAAATATTCCCGTGTCTCACCGCCCACGCTCGACTCGGAGATCTCCTCGATCACCCCCGCCCCATGTTGAGGATAGACTACGACGTCTCCGACATTAAACATCCTCATCACCTCTTCAGACTACCCAGGTGGCTACAACCCGCTCCTACAAGCGCCGTAAACAGGGGTCTTATTGTGAGGCCAGTTCTCACAACGCCACTATCGTCACAATTTTCACGTTCGTTCCCGCATGTAGTTTTCGCCCTGTGCAGGATCGTGCATCGCGCTTCGCCACTCAGGTCAGGCTGAAAACACCCAGGGTGCGTATGCGGTCGTTTTCCCTTTCCAGGACGCTCTTGAAGTCCAGGTCAAGGAGACAGCATATCGCCGCCAGGTAGAAGAGGGCGTTTCCGAGCTCCGTCTCTATCACGTCTGCGCAATTCTGGCAGAGGCTGCCCTCTATATGGCTCTTCACGTAATCGGCCACGTGGGAAAAACTTATGTCCTCGGGTAGTTCCTGCTTGCTGGCCTCGATTCGCAGACACCCGCAATTGGTGACCGTCTTGGCCAGGGCGCGGTTCACGCGGGTTGCGGCATCCTGGAGCTTGGTCATGACATCGAGGATGCTCCTATTGCGGACGAGGTATTCCGACACCGTCTTCTGGAACTCGGCGCAATCCGCTTCCCTCATGTTCACGACCTCCGTCTTTCCGCTCACGACTATTATAGGTTCGCGCTTTCAGGGGTGTCAAATTGACGTTAATAATGGTAAAATATACCATCTATTTCCTGTCATGCCCCGAGGAGCTCCCGTGCAATGCACGGTAGCTTCGTGCGCTCCATCCCGTCCCGACCGTTTGCGCGATTTCTCGCCTGCGGCCTGCCTGCGCGCGCCTCCCGGCCCATGGCGTGCCGGCTCGTCCATTCGCGGCCTTTTTTCCAGCAGCAAGGCCCGCAGTAACGTGACGGCAACGTGGCCACTGGGAGCCCCCCACCCTCAGCAAGTCTCGCCTTGAAGCCCGCCTACATGTACCTCTCGACCAGCGAGGCCTCCGCGATACGTCGCAGCCCCTCCTTTATGGCCCGCGCCCTGGCCCTGCCCACTCCCTCCACGCCTTCCAGCATCTTTTCCGAAGCCTGCATGATGCTGTGCATGTTCCCGAAGTTCTTGACAAGTTTTTCCACCACCGACGCCGGCAGGCGCGGTATGCGCTCCAGGATGCGGTAACCGCGCGGGCTCAACGGCCTGTCCAGCTCGTCGTGCGCACCCGAATAGCCGATGGCCTGCGCTATATTGGTGAGCTGCAGCAGTTCCTCGTCGCTCAGGCTGGCCAGGCTCTTCTCCGCGGCCTCGGGCGTTTTTCCCCTTTCCTCCACCATGTAATCCCGTATTATGTTCCTTTTTTCCCTCTCCACCCCGGTCATCAGCTCTTCCAGCTGTAGCTCTATGAGGCGGCCTTCCCTTCCCAGCTCCGCGAGGTAGACCTGGATCTCGTCCGCTATCCTCTGCATCATCTCCGCCCTCTGCAGCACGCTCACCACGTCCTGCAGGGTCACCAGGTCCTCGAACTCCAACGCGCTCAGGGTGGCGGACACCTGGTCCAGGCGCGCCTTGTATTTCTCCATGGTCTGCAACGCCTGGTTGGCCTTGCTGATAAGGACCCGCACCGGCACGATGACGTGACTCCAATCGCCCTTGTACATGGTAACTCTTTCCATGCGCTCCGAAACGGCGATGACCAGTTTCCCGGTCTGGCGGGCCACCCTCTCGGCGGTACGATGACGGGTCCCGCTCTCGGAGGTGGGGATGGAGGGGTCCGGAACCAGGTGCACGTTGGCCAACCTGATGCGCGAGAGGTCCTCGTCCACGATCACCGCCCCGTCCATCTTGGCCACCTGGTACAGGTTGGCGGCGCTGAAATCGCAGTCGATATTCACGCCTCCGTTGACGACCTCCATCACCTCCTCGCTGTCCCCCACCACGATCAGGGCGCCGAGGTGCGAGGCGATGATGCGTGCCAGTGCCTCCCTGAGCTCGGTCCCCGGGGCTATTCTCCTGAGCAATGCAATCTGATCGCGGTCTTTGCGCTGCCTTTCCATGTCCCTATCGCCACGCCTTTTTACCGGAGAGCATCGACCACCAGGTGCCGGGTGCTGGCACGCCTGTAACACACCTATAGACAGTTTATACCACATGCGTTTTGCGCCGGAAACACGCCGAGCCCTGAAGCGCCTGCTGGAACGTTAAAACGCCGCCTGCACGGGAGGAAAACGCGGGTGAACGACGCAGCCCTCACGCCACCTCGAAAGCGGCCAATGCCTGGCGGACGTCTCTAACCCTGACCAGCTCCAGGGAAGGAGGGGAGGGCTCCGGGTTCGCACCGTCCGACAACACGAGCGAGCGGAAACCGAGACGCGCCGCTTCCCGGATGCGATCGGTAAGCCTGGAAACGGGCCTCACCTCCCCGGTAAGGCCGACCTCGCCGATGAAAACGGCCTCCCGGGGAAGGGTGCGCTCCTGCCGCGACGAGGCGATGGCCATGCAGACCCCCAGGTCCAGCCCCGGCTCATCGACTTTCAGCCCTCCCGAGAGGCCCACGTAGACGTCCCGGTCCGCCAGCCTGATCCTGGCCTTGCGCTCGAGCACCGCCACGTCTATGGCCAGCCGCCGCTGGTCCATGCCGGTGCATACCCGCTTCGGCATCGGCAGCCTCGTGGGGACGACCAGCGCCTGCACCTCCACCACCAACGGGCGCCTTCCCTCCACGATAACCGCCGCCGCCGTCCCGGACACGGGTTCATCCCTCCGGTCCAGGAAACGCCGGGAGGGGTCCTCCACCTCGCGCAGGCCGCCGTCCGTCATCTCGTATATCCCCACCTCGCTCACGGAGCCGAAGCGGTTCTTCACCGCCCGCAGCACGCGCAGGGCGTCGAACCTCTCCCCCTCGAAGTAGAGCACGCAGTCCACCATGTGCTCCACCAGCCTTGGTCCAGCCAGTATGCCCTCCTTGGTCACGTGACCCACGAGAAAGACCACCGTCCCCGTTTCCTTCGCCAGGGCCTGGAAGCGGAAGACCACCTCCCTCATCTGGTTCAATGCGCCCGGGGTTGAATCGAGGTCGGGGCAGCGCATGGTCTGGATGGAATCGACCACCATGACCTGGGGGGACGTCCTGCGCGCCGCCTCCACCACCTTTTCCGCGTCCGTCTCGCACAGAAGGTAGAGGTCCGGATGCAGTCTCCCGATCCTCCTGGCGCGCGAGGCTATCTGCGCCGCCGATTCCTCGCCGCTGACCAGGAGCACCTTCGCCCCGCCCGCGGCGAGCGAAAAGGCCGCCTGGAGAAGCAGGGTCGATTTACCGATGCCCGGCTCTCCCCCCAGCAGGACCAGCGAGCCGGGCACGGCGCCTCCCCCAAGCACGCGGTCGAACTCGCGCATGCCCACCACCAGGCGGGGGTTTTCTCCCCCCACCTCGTCCATGCGCATCGGCTCCACGCCGTGGGCGGGGTATGCGGCACCCGCATGCTGCCCCCGCTCCTTCGCCATGGTCCCGAAACTGCCGCACGCGGGACACCTTCCCAACCACTGCACGGAACCTTCACCGCACTCGGAGCACACGTACACGGACCTTTCCGCCTTCAAGCCCGCCTCCTTCCTTCCCGTCCGATGCAGCCTCTTTCCGCACATGATTATACAGGCGGGCAGTGTCAGATCCCGTGCGGCTCCGATCCGGGGTGTCGCGGGAAAGCCGTTGCTTTCAACTCTCTCCGGCGCTTTCCCCCTACGCCGGCGAGGAAACGGGGGCTCCGCTTGGGATGGGAGCGGAAACCCACGAAAGAACGCGGGCTTTATGCGGCCCCTCGGGGCCATGCGAGGGTACAGGAGAATCCCGTCGCGGTATTTTCGTCGCGTCGTTCCGGCAGCGCGCCGCCATTACCCGCCGATGGCCTCCAGGTCCGCGAGATCCCTCTTCCTGCCCAGGGCGCGCTTGTTCGCCACCAGTTGTTCCCTGCCCAGGAAACTCACGGGAACATCGCCATAGGTCCCGCTCACCTTACCGGCGTCGGCCTCCTCCCATGTCACCCCCGTCAGGGAGGTAAGAAAATCGACACGGACGGGTGCCACCCCCAGTTGGACCACGTAATCGGACTTCTGGAAATCCTCCGGCGACAGGCCCAGGGAGCCGAAGCCGAAATCGCGCAAAGCCGACATGATCTTCTGCGCGTTTTCCCGAGAGGGGTGCACCAGGATGTCCAGGTCGCCGGTGAAACGCGGGGCGCCGTGAAAGGCCAGGGCGTACGCCCCCACGATCACGTATTCGACCTCATGTTCGTTCAACAACGCGAGCAACTCTTTGAAGTCTTGCTGCACTTCCATGGTATCGCCTTCTCAGGTGATCGACGGCGGCGACACGTTCCTGCGGGGGACGGCTCAGCCAGTAGCGAAGCTCCTCTTCCGCCGTCTTCAGTCGCGAGATCTTGCCCTTGCGTATCTTTTTTTCCATCACAAGTAGAAAAATATCATACAATCCCATCTCTTGATACAGGAGCCTTAACGGCAACACCCTGTATCCAACCGAACTGCCCCCGGGCCGTGTCCGGGGGTCGGGCGAGCGACATCGCAAGCGGCCTCCGCATTTCCACTCCACCGAGGCCGGGAACGACCGGGTCGGTCGCAGCAAGCCTCTACTGAACCACCACACAGGCCGGGACCGGGGGTCGGGCGAGCGACATCGCAAGCGGCCTCCGGACAAGGAAGGTATATGATAAACCCTTGCATGGATGGAGCCCCTGAATGAAAAGGGGGAACCATCGTGAGGCCGCGCGTCGCGGAGCGAGCACGAGCCCCGGCCCAGCCTCCTTATACGCACCCAACCAGCCCGGGGAACTACAGGGTCGGTCGCAGCAAGCCTCTACTGAACCACCACACAGGCCGGGACCGGGGGTCGGGCGAGCGACATCGCAAGCGGCCTCCGGACAAGGAAGGTATATGATAAACCCTTGCATGGATGGAGCCCCTGAATGAAAAGGGGGAACCATCGTGAGGCCGCGCGTCGCGGAGCGAGCACGAGCCCCGGCCCGGCCTCCTTATACGCACCCAACCAGCCCGGGGAACTACAGGGTCGGTCGCAGCAAGCCTCTACTGAACCACCACACAGGCCGGGACCGGGGGTCGGGCGAGCGACATCGCAAGCGGCCTCCGGACAAGGAAGGTATATGATAAACCCTTGCATGGATGGAGCCCCTGAATGAAAAGGGGGAACCATCGTGAGGCCGCGCGTCGCGGAGCGAGCACGAGCCCCGGCCCGGTCTCCTTATACGCACCCGACCAAGGCCGGGAAGCCATGCGGACTGGGGAACGTGATCCCACCCCACCCGTGACCGGGGGCCAGGCATCATGTCGGCTGCAGGATGTCCGCGCCGCTCTCGGGAGCCTGCACCTTCTCGAAGGTGATGCGGCCCTCATCGTCGGTGGCGATGAGCACGGTGGAGCCCGCCTCGAACTCCTTGGCGAGTATCTTCTCCGATAAGGGGTCCTCGATGAGTTTCTGGATGGCGCGGCGCAGGGGCCTCGCGCCGTAGACGGGGTCATACCCCTCCTTGACCAGGAGCTCCTTGGCGCCGTCGGAGAGGATGATCTCGATGTCCTGCTCCGCCATCTGGTCCTTGACGCGCTTCATGAGCAGGTCCACGATCTGCTTGATCTCCTCGTGGCTCAGCTCGTGGAAGACGATGACGTCGTCGATGCGGTTGAGCAGCTCCGGCCGGAAGGTCCTCTTCAGCTCCGAGAGCACCCGGTCCTTCATCTTCTCGTAGTCCAGCCCTCCCTCCTTCTTGGCGGTGAAGCCGAGGGAGGTTCCCTTGCTGATGTCCCTTGCCCCCAGGTTGGAGGTCATGATGACGATGGTGTTGCGGAAGTCCACCTTGTGGCCCTGGGAGTCGGTGAGGCGCCCGTCCTCCAGTATCTGCAGGAGCATGTTGAAGGCGTCGGGGTGGGCCTTCTCGATCTCGTCCAGGAGCACCACGCTGAAGGGCTTGCGGCGCACCGCCTCGGTGAGCTGGCCGCCCTCCTCGTATCCCACGTAACCGGGTGGGGAGCCCACCAGCCGCGACACGGCGTGCTTCTCCATGTACTCCGACATGTCTATCTGGATGAGGGCGGACTCGTCGCCGAAGAGGAACTCGGCCAGGGTGCGCGCCAGCTCCGTCTTCCCCACCCCCGAGGGCCCCAGGAAGATGAAGGAGCCGCCGGGCCGCTTGGGGTCCTTGAGGCCGGAGCGCGTGCGCCTGATGGAGCGCGAGACAGCGCGCACCGCCTCGTCCTGTCCCACGATGCGCTTGTGCAGTTCCTCCTCCATGCGCAGCAGCTTGCTGCTCTCCTCCTCAGTCAGCTGGCTCACCGGGATGCCCGTCCAGGAGGAGAGTATGTCCGCGATGTCGTCCTCGGTCACCTGCAACTGGTGGGAGCCCAGGGGGATCTTCCAGTCCTCCTCCAGCTGCTCCATCTCGCTCAATATCTCCTTTTCCCTGTCCCGCAGCCCGGCCGCCTTCTCGAACTCCTGCGCCGCGATGGCCGCCTGCTTCTCCTGGCGCACCTTCTGCAGCTTCTCCTCCAGCTCACGGAAATCGGGTGGCGCGGTCATGGCCCTTATGCGCAACCTGGAGGCCGCCTCGTCGATGAGGTCGATGGCCTTGTCGGGAAGGAAGCGGTCGGTGATGTAACGGCTGGCCAGCCTGGCCGCCGCCACCAGCGCCCCGTCCGTGATGGCCACGCGGTGATGGGCCTCGTAGCGGTCGCGCAACCCCTTCAGGATCTCGATGGTCTCCTCGACCGTGGGCTCCTCCACCAGGATGGGCTGGAAGCGGCGCTCCAGGGCCGCGTCCTTCTCCAGGTGCTTGCGGTACTCGTCCAGCGTGGTGGCGCCGATGGTCTGCAGCTCACCCCTCGCCAGGGCGGGCTTGAGGATGGAGGCGGCGTCGATGGCGCCTTCCGCGGCCCCCGCGCCCACCAGGTTGTGCAGCTCGTCGATGAAGAGGATGATGTCGCCGCGGCTGCGTATCTCCTTGACCACCTTCTTAAGGCGCTCCTCGAAATCACCGCGGTAGCGCGAGCCGGCCACCAGGGCTCCCAGGTCCAGGGTGTAGAGCTGCTTGCCCGCCAGTATCTGCGGCACCTCGTTGCTCACTATGCGCTGCGCGAATCCCTCCACCACGGCCGTCTTGCCCACTCCCGGCTCGCCGATGAGAACGGGGTTGTTCTTGGTGCGGCGGGAGAGGACCTGCATGACTCTCTCGATCTCCTTTTCGCGGCCGATCACCGGGTCCAGCTTGTTCTGCACGGCCAGCTGCGTGAGGTTGCGTCCGAACTGGTCGAGCAGCAGGTTCCCCTGCGGCTGCGCCTCGCCGGCCTGCGCCGTCTCCTTCGGCCCCGCCGAGGCGCCCGTCAGGAGCTGCACCACCTGGTTGCGCACGCGGTCCAGGTCCGCCCCCAGCTTGGTGAGCACCTGCGCGGCCACGCCCTCCCCTTCGCGGATAAGGCCGAGGAGTATATGTTCGGTCCCGATGTAGTTGTGCCCGAGCTGCAGGGCTTCCCGCAGGGAGAGTTCCAGCACCTTCTTCGCCCTGGGGGTGAAGGGGATGTGACCGGTGGGGGCGGTGCTGCCCCTCCCGATGATCTCCTCCACCTGGTTGCGTACCGCTTCCAGGCTTATACCCATCGATTCCAGGGCCTTTGCGGCCACGCCCTCGCCCTCCTGGATCAAGCCCAGGAGAAGGTGTTCCGTCCCGATATAATTATGGTTGAGCATGCGGGCTTCTTCCTGGGCCAGGACCACCACCCGCCGCGCTCTGTCCGAAAACCTTTGAAACACTCTCTTTTCCCCCTCCGCTATGTATTATCCACGCCTCTATTATCACATCTTTCATACCCTTTTCAAAGAAGGCCCGCCATGGCGCATGTCATGTCCCATGCCCGCAGGCACCGCCGCCCTCCTGCCGCAGGCCGCAGGCCTTCCTTAGACCTCATCGACAAGGGAGTGCCCGCCCTTGAAACCCCCCCGTGTACCGCGGCCTTTACATCATGGTATTCTCGCTTACGGGGGACGCTCGCGCCACGCGCGCAAGAGGTGACCTGGGCGTATTCCTGTAGGCGGTTGAACCGCTCAAGGGGACGCTTGCGCCACGCGCGCAAGAGGTGACCGGGCCATCGTCACGTCGTGGTCGCCCCGCCTCTGGTGGGATACGGCGCGGTGAGGGGGTTGTTCCCGCGGCACCTTCGGGGCGTTTGCGCGCCGCCGCCCGGGTGTTCGCGCGCCGACGTCAGCCGTCCTCGAAGCCTCTCCGCGCCACCGCCGATGCGTCTCCGCGCCTACGGCCACCGCGCGCGGCAGCGCCATCACTCCTCCGAGCGCAGGTGGGGAAAGAGGATCACCTCGCGGATGGAGTGGGCGTCGGTGAGCAGCATGACCAGGCGGTCTATCCCCAGCCCCAGCCCCCCGGTGGGCGGCATGCCGTACTCCAGGGCCCGCAGGTAGTCATGGTCAAGCAGGTGCGCCTCATCGTCCCCGCTCTCCCTCTGGCGCGCCTGCTCCTCGAAACGACGCCTCTGGTCCAGCGGATCGATGAGCTCGGAGAAGGCGTTGGCGATCTCCCTTCCCGCCACGATGAGCTCGAACCTCTCGGTGAGGAAGGGGTCGTCGCGGTGGAGGCGCGCCAGCGGGGACACCTCGCGCGGATAGTCCATGACCAGGGTGGGTTGCCGGAGCTCCGGCTCCACCAGCTTCTCGAAGATCTCCGTGATGATCTTGCCGGCGCCCCATCCCTCCTCCAGGGGTACGTCGCGGCGGGCGGCCTGCTCCCTCAACTCCTCCTCGGGTGTCGCGGAGGTGACCGGCCTTCCCAGCGCCTCGGACACGGCCTGCAGCATGGTCACGCGCCGCCAGGGCGGCGTAAGGTCGAGCTCCAGTCCCTGGTATGTGAAGCGCAGGTCCCCTTTGACCTCCCTAACCACCTGCGCGAGCATCTCCTCCAGGAAGTCCGCCAGCGCCAGGTAATCCACGTAGGCCCAGTAGAACTCGAGCATGGTGAACTCCGGGTTGTGCTTGTAGGAGATGCCCTCGTTGCGGAAATTGCGGTTGATCTCGTAAACCCTCTCCAGGCCTCCCACCACGCAGCGCTTCAGGTAGAGCTCGGGCGCGATGCGCAGGTAAAGGTTCTCGCCCAGAGCCTGGTGATAGGTGACGAAGGGGCGGGCGGTCGCGCCGCCGGGGATGGGCTGGAGCATGGGGGTCTCCACCTCGATGAAGTCCCTCTCGTCCAGGAAGCGCCGCAGCTCGCGTATGGTCTTCACTCGTACCAGCAGGTTCCGCTTCACCTCCGGGTTCACCAGGAGATCCAGGTACCTCTGCCGGTAACGAAGCTCCACGTCCTTCAGGCCATGCCATTTCTCGGGCAGCGGCCGCAGGCTCTTGGAGAGCAGCCGGAAACGCGAAACGCGCACGGTGAGCTCGCCGCGCCGGGAGCGGAAGACCCTCCCCTCCACCCCGATCCAGTCTCCTATATCCAGTTCCTGGAAAAGCCCGTACCCCTCCTCGCCCAGGGAATCGACCGCCGCCAGCAGCTGCAGCCTTCCCCAGCCGTCCTCCAGGTCTGCGAAAGAGGCCCTGCCGTGCCTGCGCATGCCCATCAGCCTGCCCGCCAGGGAGGCGTCATAATCGCTCTCTTCGCCATTTTCCAGTTCATGGAAACGGGCGCGGATGCCCGCCGTGGTGTCTCCGTGCGGATATGCGACGGCGTAGGGCTCGATGCCGCGCGCCCTCCACTCCTCGAGCTTCTCCAGGCGCCTTTTCACCAGCTCGCTTTCCTCGCGGAAAGCGGGGGGGATGCCGTTCCCTTCCAAGTGGCACACGCTCCGAAATCTCGCCGGCGTATCAGCGCTCGATGCGCCGGATGCGGTACTGCATGGTGCCCGAGGGGACCTGCACGTCCACCACCTCGCCGGCCTTGCGTCCCAGTATGGCCTTCCCCACGGGGGACTGGTCGGAGATGCATTCCCGGTTCCCGCGCGCCTCGGCTGCGCTCACCAGCCGCAGGCGCATCTCCTCGCCCCTCTCCATGTCCTCGAGGATAACCAGGGAACCTATGGTCACCTCGGAGAGGTCGATCTCCTCCTCGCGGATGATGCGGGCGTTGTCCAGTATGCGCTCTATCTCCACGATGCGGCCCTGCACGAAGGCCTGTTCGTGCTTGGCGTCCTCGTATTCCGAGTTCTCCATGATGTCGCCGAAGGAACGGGCCTGCTCCAGGCGCTTGGCCACCTCCCAGCGCTTGACGTTCTTGAGGTACTCCAGCTCCTCCTGCAGCTTGCGCAGTCCCTGCTCCGTGAGGACGATGTCGTCCTCCTTCTCCTCGCGGTAATCTCCCGGGATGACAGGCCGAAAATCATCGTTTTCCATCTTGAGAACCTCGCTACATCATGTTCCCGGTAGCAGACCAGGAGCAGATTGAAAAATCATCGTTTTCCATCTTGAGAACCTCGCTACGGCCGATAATGCCGCTTCCCTCTCGCCAACGGATAACAGAATGGTATTATAGGACAGCCCCGTATGCCAGTCAAAAAGTCGCGTGCCGCGGTTGCGCTACATTGCCCCGGGATGCGATGAAAACGGGAGCGCGCATGATGCCCCCAGGGAATGCGATACGGTAACCCCCATTTCTCATATCAAAACGGAAGGATTCCTTACTTGTATTGCTGAAATATGCATCATAACAGAACTAGCGGTGATGCAGGAAGGGAAGACACGGGAACCTTGCGGGTGAAGCAGAAAACGGGGGTCTGAAGCTCGATTTCGACTCACGTCTAAGCCTGGAATTCAGGGGGGCGAAGGTGACGACGGACGCCGGCCTTCTCGCTGTTCGGGAGCTCGACGACGCGCTTGGATTAACCGGGATGGCGGGGGTCATGATACAGGATGGAAGAACGGGCAGAAACATCAGGCATGAGATTACGGGGCTGCCGCGTCAGTCAGTTTATGCCAGGCTAGCCGGCTACGAGGACGTCAACGACCAGGAATTGCTCCTGCGTGACCCCGCCATGCGGGCTGTTGTAGGGAAGAAGGCCCTGGAGAGGAACGCGGCCGGCTCCCAGACCTTATCCAGGTTCGAGACCGAGACCCTTGCCGCGGATGAGAACCTGGCGGCCCTCTCATCCATCAACCATGCCTGGGCGGGAAAGGCGATGCGTGTGACGGGGGCCAGGAGAATTATCCTGGACATGGATTCCTCGGAGTCACCCGTACACGGAAACCAGGAGGGATCGGAATACGACGGGCATTTCTGCTCCCGCCGCTACCATCCCCTCTTCGTCTTCAATCAATATGGAGATTGCGAGGGGGCTCACTTGCGACCGGCAACGTCCATTCCGCCGATGGCTGGAGGGACCTGCTGGAGCCCATGGTGGACAGGTACATGGCTGCAGGCAAGGAGCTCTACTTCCGGGGAGACGCCGCCTTCGCCTCGCCCGAGGTCTACTAATACCTGGAGGAGGAGGGCATCCTCTACGCCATAAGAATCAAGGCCAACGGCAGGCTGTACGGTCACATAGAACATCTCATGACAAGACCGGCAGGAAGGCCTTCCGCCAAGCCTAAGGTGCTCTACCATGACTTCAGCTACCGTGCGGGCTCCCGGGACAGGGCAAGGAGGGTGGTCGCCAAGGTGGAGCGGCACCAGGGGGAACTCTTCCCACGCATAGGCTTCATCGTCACCAACCTGAGCAGGATGGCGAAGAACGTGGTGAGGTTCTACAACAAGCGGAAAGACTGCGAAAATCACATCAAGGAGGGCAAGTACGCCCGGCCTGGACCCGCCTCTCCTGCTCTCGCTTCATCTCCAACCAGGTGAGGCTGGCCCTCTTCGTCCTGGCCTACAACCTGGGCAACCTCCTCCGGCGCCTCGCCCTTCCCGCAAAGATATCCCACTGGTCGCTCTCGAGCGTGCAGCTCAAGCTGATCAAGATAGGGGCCAAGGTCGTAAGTCACGCAAGGAGGACGGTGTTCCAGATGGCGGAGGTGGCAGTACCTGGGTCGCTTTTCGCTGAGGTCCTTTCCCGCATCGGGTCCCTAGCCATCGCTCCCACCTGATGCAGCAGACAACGAAAGGCAACTGCACATTCTGCACGCTGCGAATAGTCAGGCTTCTCCGGATATCGGCGGAGCGGGCTTTTTTCGACCAATGGGAAGGCGACTAATCGATGCAAGGAAGGCAATCGCCTCCCGGGAGGAGATAACCGCTTGAACTGTGGTAAAATCATGGCATCAGGATGTGCCTATGGGAAATGTCGATTCTATGTTGTATAGGGGCGTTTTCCTCGGGCACCTCGCGGACCACTTCCTTTCTTTTATCACCATACCAGAACCGCTTCACTTCGTCCCGTCGGACGGTCCGGCCCCGGCCGCCACACACCTCGGGAAGGGGGTAGTCGCGCCGCGGCAATCCAGCACCAAGCGTGGCACTGGACCGCGGGTCCCCAGGAAGGCCGGTGGCTTGAAACGGGCGGGGCAGAACCCATAAGATAGTAGGCGGTTCGCGCGGCGTGGCGCGCAAAGGGGCGCGCGCATCGCCGGCCACATGGACGCGCGCATCCTCCGGCATCCCGCCGAGCGGCAGACCGCCGTATTCCAGCTAGGAGCGGAAGGGATCGGAAGATGACACAGCGGAGGTGGACGATGGGAAGAAGGTGCTTGCCGGGGAAGGGACGCATGCCGCGCTCCCGGCGCGGGCGCGCCGGCGATGGAGGCACCCGCGCGGCACGCGGGGGAAGGCGGCTTTTCGTCAGCATGCTTCTGGCGGCAAGCCTGGTGGCGGGCGCGCCGGGCTGCGCCGGCAAGAAAGGGGGTCGGGATATGCAACCCGCTTTGGAGGTATCGCCCCAGCAGGTGCTCGTGGGCGACCCCATCAGCATCAAGGTAACGGGGCTGTCGCCGGGCGAGATGGCCTCGCTCCGGGTCTCCGGCCAGGACCAGTTCGGCAACTCCTGGTCCTCGCAGGCGTCCTTCCAAGCGGACGCGGCCGGCACCGTGGACACCTCTCGGGACGCCCCCACGGACGGATCCTACCAGGGAGTGGACCAAGCCGGGCTCTTCTGGTCCATGGTCTGCACTCCGGCGAGCGAGATGGTCTCGCCCTTCGCGGTGATGAATTACACCGTGTCCCTGTTCGTGGGGGGCGAGGAGGTGGACAGCCTGGAGGTGCAGCGGTTGGCCGAAGTCGACCTGGAGAAGGAGAACCTGAGCGACCCCGTGGTGGGTGTTTTCATAACGCCGAAGGAGGTAAATGAACCCACGCCGGCGCTGATCGTCCTGGGCGGGTCCGAGGGCGGTTACAACGAGGGCTGGGCGAGGGTCATCGCCTCCAAGACGCGCATGCCCACGCTGGCCCTGGCCTACTTCGGGGCCCCGGGACTCTCCCAGACCCTGGAGAACATCCCCCTGGAGATCATTGAGAAGGCCATAGCGTGGCTCAACCAGCAAGAGGTCGTCGCCAAGGACAGGATCGGCGTCGTCGGAGCATCGCGGGGAGGGGAGCTGGCCATGCTGGCCGCCTCGCTCTTCCCCCAGGTGAAGGCGGTAGTGGGATACACGCCCAGCGGCGTCATCTGGGGAGGGATCGGCGAGGGGGACTCCCCGGCGTGGACCTACCGCGGCGAGGCCTTTCCCTACCTCAGGATGATGGTAAGCGAGGAGCAGCAGAGGCTGTTCCTCGAGGCCCAGAAGAACGGCACGCCCTACCTCGACGCGCCCTCCTTCGAGTACAGCCTGGAGCAGCAGAGCTCGCTTGTCGAGAAGGCCACCATACCCGTGGAGCGCTCGCAAGCGGCGTTCCTGCTCATCGGAAACCCCGGGGACGGGGTGTGGCCGTCCGACAAGCTATCACGCATAGCCATCGACCGCCTGGACGCTCACGGTCACCCGCGCACCCACCGGCTGCTCTCCTACGAGGACGGTGGGCACATGCTCATCGCCTACCCTTTCTTCCCCACCACCATGCGCCAGTTCTACCTGCCCACCGTGAACGTCTGGGAGGGGCTGGGAGGCACGGCGGAGGGCGCCGCCAGGGCCGCGGAGGATTCCTGGCCCAAGGTAGTTGAGTTCCTCCGGGACGAGCTGGGGATTTGAAGCATGGTTCGTGCACCTTCGGGGTGAACAAGCCGACGCCCCGGGTGCCGGTTTATAATGCGTTCCCAGGTCTTGAAGTGTGATGCGTGCACCTTCGGGGTGAACAAGCCGTGCCGTCGTTTGGCGGAAGAGGTTAATTTCCATATATCGGTTATCTTCCGCCATGAAGCCGAGGGCTTCATTCTCCTCGGCTCAGCGTGGGTGAATATCCCGTTATAGATAACCCGTACGATATTTCCGGCGAAGTACGTTTACATCTTCGCTGGAATATATACCTGGTAATATTGGTACATGGCCGCGCTAACATATGGCCGCGCCAATCACAGGAAGCCGCAGGCACAGGATGTTTATGGAAAATGACTCGGGTGACGGGAAGATGCGATCTAAATCGGACTACGGGAAGAGACGATCGAGGGTGCCCTTTCTTCGCCACCGCCTGCTGGCCATGATGGCGCTTTTCCTGCCGCTCGCCGTCTGCCTGGCCCTCCCGTGCGGATGCGGCGCCGGGGAACCCGGTCCGGCGGTCGGGCCGGGACCCGGAACGGCGGGGGAGATGCATTTCTATTTCGGGAACCTGCACGGCCACACGGAGTACTCGGACGGCGCGGGCACGCCCGCGGAAGCTTACGCCTGGGCGCGTGACGTCGTGGGTTTCGATTTCTTCGCCGTGACCGACCACGGGGAGAGGCTTTCCCAAGCGGAGTGGGAGGAAACGGGGGTCCAGGCGGACGCCTTCGACAGCCCCGGTGAGTTCACGGCCCTGCGTGGTTTTGAGTGGAGCCGCCCGGAGCTGGGGCACGTCGTCGTCCTGGGCACCGAGGATTTCACCGGTTCGCAGACGGAAGGCGACCTGCCTTCCCTCTACGCGTGGATCGCCGCCCGGGACGCCACGGCACAGTTCAACCATCCCGGGGAACCGGTGGGTTGCTTCGACGCCTTCGCCTTCCACCCCGAGGCGGAGGGCTGCATGTGCCTCCTGGAGACGGGGAACAAGGACGAGGGGAACAACGACGACGTCTACTACCCCTATTACCACCAGGCCCTGGACCGGGGATGGAGGGTGGCCCCCGCCGCCAACCAGGACAACCACCGCCTCTCGGCCAACAGCCACCGCACGGTGATCGTCGCCCCCGAGCTTACACGCGGGGCGCTTCTCGACGCGCTGCGTGCGCGCCGGGCGTACGCTACGGACGACCCCGACATGCGCGTGACCTTCAGGCTTGGGGAGGAGTGGATGGGGTCCACGGTAACCGTTTCCTCGCCGGCCGTCTCATTCCTGGTGGAGGTGGAGGACGACGAGAGTATAGCTTACCTGGAACTGTTTACCAATGGGGGCCGTGTCGTTGCCCGCCTGGGCCCGGAAGCGGCCGGGAACGGGCGGGTCACCTGGAACCCGGAAGTCCCCGTGAGCGGGGACTGCTACTTCTACCTGCGGGTGACGGAAAGGGACGAGGACGGGGACGACGACTCCGGCAGCGGGTTCCAGGTGGCCGTCACCGCCCCCATCTGGCTCCGCCTCGACGATTGAACGGGGCCCATTCAACCGTGTTCCGCCCCGCCGGCGCCATCGGGTAACGCCGTGCCCTGCCGCCGGCGAGGGCCTCCGTACACAATCCCCCCTTCCGCAAGACCGCGTATCCCCCCCGTTTACCTGCGCCACCCCCGCCCGTCATCCATCGACGACAATATCCACCCCGGACGGCGGAGCGGTCCCCGGGGACCTGCCCCGCGGGAAAGGGCGAGCGGGTATAATAAACGCGGCGTTAAAAGCAGTGTTCCGCAAGCATGCGCTGACGCAAGGAGGAGATCCTGGACGCGCTTTTCCGTCCCTCCGCGGTAGCGGTGATCGGGGCCTCCGAGAAGCCGGGCAAGGTGGGCAGGGTGGTCCTCGAGAACATCCTGCGTTCCGGCTTCCCGGGCAGGGTCTACCCGGTGAACCCCTCGCACGAAACCGTCCTCGACCTTGAATGCTATCCCTCCGTGTCCGCCCTCCCGGAGGCACCGGACCTGGCGGTGATCATCGTTCCGGCCCCCGCCGTGCGCGACGTCCTCGAGGAATGCGGCTCCCGCGGCGTGAAGGCGGCGGTGATCATCTCCGCCGGCTTCAAGGAATCCGGGCGGGATGGCTACCGCCGGGAAAGCGAGCTGCGGGAAACGGCGCGCCGCCACGGCATCCGGGTGCTGGGCCCCAACTGCCTGGGGCTGGCCGACACCGCCACCCCCCTCAACGCCACCTTCGCCACCCGGGCCCCGCAGCCGGGCAAGGTGGCCTTCATGTCCCAGTCCGGAGCCCTGTGCACCGCGGTGCTGGGCTGGTCGCAGGAGAACCACCTGGGCTTCTCGCGCTTCATCAGCCTGGGCAACAAGATGGACCTGGACGAGAGTGACTTCCTTGAGGCCCTGGAAAGAGACGGCAACACCTCCGTGATCGCCGCTTACCTGGAGGGCGTTTCCGACGGCGAGAGATTCCTGCAGGTCGCCGAGAAGGTCAGCCGCAGCAAGCCGGTGGTCATCTTCAAGGCGGGCGTGACGCAGGCGGGAGCGCGCGCCGTCTCGTCCCACACCGGGACCCTGGCGGGGTCGGAGAACGCCTACGCGGCCGCCTTCCGCCGCTGCGGCGCCCTGCGCGCCGAGACGGTGGAGGACCTTTTCCTCCTCGCGCGCGCCTTCTCGCTGCAGCCGCCGCCGCGGGGGCCGCGGGTGGCGGTGATCACCAACGCGGGGGGCCCCGGCATCATCGCCTCCGACGCGCTGGAGCGGAGCGGCCTGCTCCTGGCTTCCCTGCAGGATGAGACGACGCGCGCGCTGCGGGAGGGCCTGCCCGAGGCGGCCAGCGTCTACAACCCCGTGGACGTCCTGGGCGACGCGAGCGCGGAGCGTTACCGCCTGGCCCTTAAACACGTGCTTCCCGACCCGGAAAACGATGCGGTGCTGGTCATCCTCACCCCCCAGGCCATGACCGAGATAAGGGAGACCGCCGTCGCCCTCGCTGAGGAGGCGCGGAAGGCCGAGAAGACCGTTTTCGCCGTCTTCATGGGCGGCGAGGAGGTGGCCGAGGCCGAGAGGATACTGCGGGAGGCGGGAATACCCAACTTCCGCTTTCCCGAGGAAGCGGTGAGGACCCTGCGCGGCATGAAGGCCCACACGGACTTCCTGGCGCGCCCGCGACTCACGCGCGTCCGCTTCGAGGTGGACGCGGGCAGGGTGCGCGAGGTCTTCGACTCCGTGCGCGCCCAGGGGCGCAAGGAGCTGGTGGAGGTGGAGGCGCGGGAGGTGCTCCACGCCTACGGCCTCCCCGTCGCCCGCACCGTCCTCGCCACAAACCTCGAGGAGTGCATCCGGGCGGCCCGCGAGATCGGCTACCCGGTGGTGGTGAAGATCGCCTCTCCGCTCATCCTGCACAAGACGGACATCGGGGGGGTGGTGGTGGGCATCGGCAACACCGACGACCTCGTCTCCGCCTACGAGGCGGTCACCAGCAACGCCCGCAAGTTCGTGCCCGCCGCCTCCATCTGGGGCGTGCTGGTGCAGGAGATGCTCCCTCCCTCCCGCGAGCTCATCGTGGGCATGAGCCGCGACAGCCAGTTCGGGCCCCTGCTCATGGCGGGCCTGGGAGGGGTTTACGTGGAGGTGCTGAAGGACGTCAGCTTCCGCATCGCGCCCCTGAGCGAGGAGGAGGCCAGGGAGATGCTGCGGGAGCTGAAGAGCTACTGGCTGCTGCAGGGGGCCAGGGGCGAAAGGCCCGCGGACATCGACGCGGTCATCGAGTGCATACTGCGCGTCTCCCAGCTGGTCACCGACTTCGCGGAGATAACCGAGCTGGACATCAACCCCCTGCGGGTCATGGAGGACGGTAAGGGTTGCCTGGCCGCCGACGCCAGGATCGTCTTGGAGGAGTGATTCCTATGGTGCATATCTACCTGACCTCGCAGCAGGGCCTCGCGGGCCTGCACACCATGTGCATCGGCCTGGGGTTGCGCTTCCAGGAAGACGGCCTCAGGGTAGGGTACATGAAACCCCTGGGCCACCGCTTCCACCAGGAGGAGGGCAGGGTCACCGACGAGGACGCCGCCTTCATGCGCAGGACCCTTTCGCTGCGGGAGGACCTGGAGGACATCTGCCCCGTGGTGCTCACGCCCAAGCTGGTGAACGAGGCCCTCAAGGACGGGGTGGAGGACTTACTCCCGCGCATCCGCGATGCCCTCGCCCGCGTCGGCGAAGGGAAGGACCTGATTATCCTCCAGGGCGCCTACACCTCGCAGCAGGGAAGGATGCTGGGGCTCTCGGCCTTCCGGCTGGCACCGGCCCTGCAGGCCCGCGTTATACTGGTGGAGCGTTTCAACGACGCCTACCTGGCGGACAACGTCCTTGAGGCCTGGGACCGCCTGGGGCAGTCCCTGCTGGGGGTGATCTACAACATGGTACCCGCCAACCGGGAGAGCTTCGTGAAGGAGATGCTCGCCCCCTACCTGGAAAGAAATGGCATATGCGTGTTGGGGGTGCTCCCGCACGAGCGCCTCCTCACTTCCATCAACATCGGGGACCTAGCCAGGCTGCTCGACGGGAAGATACTCTGCGCAGAGGAAGGGAAGGACGCGCTGGTGGAGGACATCGTGGTGGGAGCCATGAGCCAGGAGCACGCCCTCTCCATCTTCCGCAAGCGCAGCAACTTCTGCGTGGTCACGGGCGGCGACCGCAGCGACATACAGCTCGCGGCCATGGAAGCCAAGGCGCGCTGCATAATACTATCCGGCAACCTCTATCCCTCGAGCATCGTCCTGGGGAAGGCGGACGAGCTGGGCATCCCCGTGATCCTGGTGGCCACGGACACCTTCACCACGGCGGAACGGGCGGAGATGATCATCCGCAGCGCGCGCACCCACGAGGCGAGCAAGATCGCGAGGCTGCGCGAGCTCATAGACGGCTGCGTCGACCTGCCCCGCCTCTACGGTCTGGCGGGCATCCGGCGGTAGAAGAAGGCCGCCCGCCCGAAAACGCGTCGCCGCATGACGGTTAAAGGCGGAACGCCCGCGTGTCCGTCACCGCTCCTCGCGCGTCGCTCAGCGGTCGATGGCCACGAGGAGGGGATAGGGATTGACCGCGGGCCCGTGGTTGGGATGCCACTCGAAGTGCAGGTGGGGGCAGCCGCGCGCGTTGCCCGTATCTCCCACGTAACCGATCACCTGTCCCGCGCTCACCCGGCCCGAGGCCGCAAAACCCTGCAGGTGCATGTAGTAATAGAGATGGCCGTTGTCTCCGTGCAGGAAGATGTAGAGACCGGCGTTGCCGCCGCTTCTCTGCTCCACCGTCCCGCTGGTGATGGCCACGCAGGGAGTTCCATAATTCGCCATGATGTCGCACCCCTTGTGGGTGCGCCCCACGGAGCGCGGGGCACCCCAGTCGTTGACGTAGCTGTGGGGGCCCGCGACGGGGAAGTAGAGCCCGTTCACCGGGCCGATGTTCCAGGTGACGGCGCTTCCGCCCCCGCTCCTGCTCCCCCCGCCGTAGCGCGCGCTGAGAAGCGCCGCCACCTCGCGGTCCAGTCCCGCCAGGATGGCCTTCTGCTCGTTGAGCTTGCTCTGGATGGAGGCGCGCTGCTTCTGCAGGCTGGCGCTGTAGGCCTGGTACTCCGCCCTGTCGCTCTCCAGCTCCGCCCGGCGCGCCCGGATGTCCGCCATGAGGCGGCGGGCGGCGTCTATGGCCTCGGCATCATGGTCGCCGATGCGCGACATGTAGTCGTAGGAGTTGATGAAGGTGTCGAAGTCCTCGCACTCGAGGAGCACGTCCAGGGCGGCCACGCTCCCCTCCTTGTACATGGCCACCACGCGGTTGGAGAGGATGCCCTTCCAGCGCTCGTACTCCGCTTCCGCCGCAACGAGCTGCCTCTGGTTGGCCTCGATCCTGGCCTCCACGGCGGCCAGCTTGGACTGCGTCTGGTTGAGCTCGGAGGTGAGGCGGTTCAGCTCCGCCTGCAGCGCTTTCAGCTTGCTCTCGGCCGCCCTGGCCTGTTCCCTCTTCTCGCTGACGGCGTCCGCGGCAGCAGGCGGCGGGGTCCAGCAGGCCGCCACGGCGAAGGACAGCGTCAAGGCGAGGGTTGCATGGACTGCCCTGGTAAATATTCCCGTTCTCCGCCGGGCGATCTTCTCCATACGTTTACCGCCTTCCTCATCCTTCCCATAATTTTAGAGAAGCGCGCGCGCAAAGGTCAAATCAACGCATGGAGATACCATAATATGGCATAAGAAGGGCCGCGCAACCTGCCCGCAAAGGTGCCGCGTTCGGTGGCGCCGACCCGAAAGGCGGCGCTCATCCCGGCGCCGCGCGGGGCGCACGCCTCCCTTCCACCATGCGGGGGCGGCCGGTGAGGTCATCTCCCTTTCTCACCGCCGCGTAACCAAGGTTTTCCAGCATACGGCACAGCTCCTCCGCCTGGTCTTCCCCGCATTCCATGAGCAGGCACCCTCCGGGCGCAAGCCAGGACAGGGCCTGCTCCGCAAGGCGGGCGTGCACCTCGGTGCCCCCGGGACCCGCCACCAGGGCCACGCGCGGTTCGTGTTCCCTCACCTCCGGGGGCAACAGCGGGAAGTCCGCCTCGCGCACGTAGGGAGGGTTGCTCACCACCAGGTCGATCCTCCCCTCGAGCCGCGGCGGCAGGGCCCGCAGGAGGTCACCGCGGTGGAAGTCCACCACGCCTTCCATGCCCAGGCGCGAGGCGTTCTCGCGCGCCGCCTGCAGCGCCTCCCCGCTGCCGTCCGTGGCGTGGACCACCGCCTGCGGGTGCTCCTTCGCCAGGGAAAGGGCGATGCAGCCCGAGCCGGTGCCCACGTCCACCACCAGCGGGTGCCCGCCTTCCCCGCGCAGGATCTCCAGCGCCCTTTCCACCAGCATCTCCGTCTCCGGCCGCGGTATGAGCACCCTCCCGTCCACCGCCAGTTCCAGGCGGCGGAAACCGCTGACGCCCGTCACGTACTGCAGGGGCTCTCGCCCCGCCCTCCGGCGCACGCAGCGGAAGAACGCGCGTCTCGCCGCGGCGGACATCTCCATCTCGGGACGGGCGTAGAGCTCCGCCCTGCCGCATCCCGCGCAGTGGGACAGGAGCAGCTCGGCATTGAGGCGGGGCTTGTAAATACCATATCTTTCCAGATACGCCTCGGCCCACTCGAGCAGCTCGCGGACCCGTCGCGGGGAAGCGCCGCGCGCGGAAGCCCGCCTGCCGTGTCGCTCCACGTCCTCATTCCCCCCCGGCCGCTTCCGCCAGCTTCCGCGCGCGGTCGGCAGCGGCCAGCGCCTCGATTATCTCGTCCAGGTCGCCGTCGAGGATCTCCTCCAGCCGGTACAGCGTAAGCCCTATGCGGTGGTCCGAGACGCGGCCCTGCGGGAAGTTGTAGGTGCGTATCCTCTCGGAACGGTCCCCGGTCCCCACCTGGGAACGCCTCTCCTCCGCCTGCTCCCGCTGCTGCCGTTCCTGTTCCATGCGCAGGAGGCGCGCGCGCAGGATGCGCAGGGCCTTCTCCCTGTTCTGAAGCTGGCTCTTCTCGTCCTGGCAGGATACCACCACCCCGGTGGGAAGGTGGGTGACGCGCACCGCGGAGTCGGTGGTGTTCACCGACTGGCCGCCCGGACCCGTGGAACGGAAGACGTCGATGCGCAGGTCCGCGGGGTCGATCTCCACCTCCACCTCCTCCGCCTCGGGCAGGACGGCGACGGTGGCGGTGGAGGTATGGATGCGCCCCCCTGACTCGGTGACCGGTATGCGCTGCACGCGGTGCACGCCCGATTCGTATTTCAGCCGGCTGAAAACACCCCTGCCCCGCACGGAGAAGATGATCTCCTTGAAACCCCCCAGCTCCGACGGGCTGGAAGAGAGGGTCTCCACGCTCCATCCCTTCCTGTCGGCGTAGCGCGTGTACATGCGGTAGAGGTCGCCCGCGAAAAGGCCGGCTTCCTCCCCGCCCGCTCCCGCGCGGATCTCCATGATGACGTCCTTGCTGTCCCGCGGATCGCGCGGGACGAGAAGCAGCTTTATCTTCCCTTCCAGGTCCCCCACCCGCTCCTCCGCCTCCCGCAGGGACTCGCGCAGGAAAGCGAGCATCTCCGGGTCGCTCTCCTCGCGGATGAGCTCCCGGGCCTCCTCCGCCTCCCGCAACGCCCGCCGGTATTCGCGGAGGTGGGAAACGATCTCGGCGAGCTCGGCGTGGCTCTTGGCCAGCTCCGCGTACTTCGCCCGGTCCTGGTAGACCTCCGGTTCCGCCAGCTGCCTCTCCAGCTCCCGGTAGGTCTCCTCTATCTCCTGCAGCCTGTCCATGAAGCCCACGGCCTCATCCCACCTCCTGCCGTCCCTCCCCCTCCCTTTCCAGCAGCGCGCCCAGCGCCGCCAGGGCCACCTCTACCTGCTCCCTTTCAGGCCGCCGCGTGGTCAGCCTCTGCAGGGCCAGGCCCGGCGCCACTAGCGCGGAGAGCCAGGGCGAACGGCTTCTTTCCGCATATCTCATTATCTCATAAGAGGTCCCCGCCACCAGCGGGATGACCGCCAGCCTCTCCAGCACGCGCAGCCACAGCGCCGGCTTCCCCAGGAAGGAGTAGACCAGGACGGTGAGCACGAGCACCAGGAGGATGAAGGAGGTCCCGCAGCGCAGGTGGTCGGTGCCCTCGCGCAGGGCCCTCTCCGGTTCCAGGGGATAACCCTTCTCCAGGAGATGGATGGACTGGTGCTCCGCCCCGTGATACTGGAAGACGCGCCGCATCTCCCGCGAAAGCGACACCAGGATAAGGTAGGCCACGAAGAAGGCCACGCGCATGCCGCCTTCCACCAGGTTCCAGAGCCACACGGGGCTGCCTTCCGGCAGGAGGCGGGGGGCCAGCCAGGTAGGCAGGGCGATGAAGAGACCCACGGCGAGGACCACGGCCAGCAGGAAGGAAAGGGCCTTGCTCCACCATCCCAGGGCCTCGCCGTCCTCCTCGCCCTCCAGCGCGAGATCCGCGGAGAGGGAAAGGGCGCGCCAGCCCAGGACCAGGCTCTCCGCCAGTACGAAAACGCCGCGCAGGAAAGGACGGTCCCAGGAGGGATGGCGCGACAGGAAGGAGCGCAGGGGTTCCACCTGGGAATATATGGTGCCGTCGGGCCTGCGCACCGCCAGCGACCAGAACCTCCTGCCGCGCATCATCACGCCTTCGATGAGGGCCTGGCCGCCGATGCGGGCGTCCCCTTCCGCGCAATTACCGCGGGAAGGGGAACGCGCGTGGGTTCTCATATCCCTCTCCCTCGCGAAGCGCCGCCCGCCGCAGCCGCGAAAAGCCTTCCACCGCCTCCCTGCACGCGCGACACCCGTGCGCGGGACCGCGAAACGCGGAAGGTCAAGCGAGGTCGCGGTCGGGGATGGGCCCAGGCGCGGGCCGCACTACTTCTCCGCCTTCTCCGGACCCTTCTTACGCCTCTGGGGCCTCGCCTTTCCGTAGCGGCGCTCGAAACGCTCCACCCTGCCGCCGGTGTCCACGAGTTTCTGTTTGCCCGAGTAAAAGGGGTGACATTGCGAACATATCTCCACCCGCAGCACCGGCTTCGTGGACCTCGTCCTGAAGGTGTTGCCGCAGGAACAGGTCACCGTGGCCTCCACGTAATCGGGATGAATCCCTTTCCTCATCTCGACGTTCCTCCGTATTCCCAGGATATCTTTCCGATATAACCAGACAAGTATAGCAACATGCCACTCCCTCGAACAGGCCGAAAGCCCCGGGGGACCCGGAAGGGCGCCCGCCCGGCGTGACCTGCCAGAACTGCCGGTCACGCCCGTTTCCCGCAACGGGAAGCAGGGACGCTGGGGCACACCCTTGCGTACAGGTTCCCGGGCCCGGCGCCCCGCGTAGGGCGCCACGCCTCAGGAGATGGGCGACCTGGCTATCTCGTTCAGGAACTCCTGGTTGTTCTTGGTGCTGCGTATCTTGTCTATGAGCAGCTCGATGGCCGCGCTGGGGTCGAGGGCGTGAAGCACACGACGCAGTTTCCAGACCACCTGCGCTTCCTCCGGCTCCATGATCAGCTCTTCCTTGCGTGTCCCGGACTTGTCGATCTCTATGGCCGGGAAGATACGCTTGTCCGCCAGTTTGCGGTCCAGGTGCAGCTCCATGTTGCCGGTACCCTTGAACTCCTCGAAGATGACCTCGTCCATGCGGGACCCGGTCTCCACCAGGGCGGTGGCGATGATGGTGAGGCTGCCCCCGTCCTCGATGTTCCTCGCCGCGCCGAAGAAGCGCTTGGGCGGGTAGAGGGCGGTGGAATCCACCCCTCCGGAGAGGATACGCCCGCTGGTGGGCGTGGCGAGGTTGTAAGCACGCGCCAGGCGGGTGATGCTGTCCAGGAGGATGACCACGTCGTGATTGTGTTCCACCAGGCGCTTGGCCCTCTCCAGCACCAGCTCCGCCACCTGGATGTGGTTGTCGGACGGCTGGTCGAAGGTGGAGCTGATCACCTCGCCCTTCACGGAACGTTCCATGTCCGTGACCTCCTCGGGACGCTCGTCCACAAGGAGGACGATGAGCTTCACCTCCGGGTTGTTGTAGGTGATGCTGTTGGCGATCTGCTTCAGGATGGTGGTCTTGCCCGCCTTGGGCGGGGAGACGATCAGCCCCCTCTGCCCCTTGCCGATGGGAGCGATGAGGTCGATGATCCTGGGCGCCGTGACCTCGTCGGGCGTCTCCAGGCGCAACCGCTGCAGCGGAAAGAGGGGCGTCAACTGCTCGAACTGCTTACGCTCGCGGCAGACTTCGGGGTTGTCCCCATTGACCTTCTCGATGCGCAGCAGGGCGTTGTACTTCTCGCTGTCCTTGGGCGGGCGCACCTGGCCCTGTATCTCGTCACCCCTCTTGAGGTGGAAGCGCCGTATCTGGGAGAGCGAGACGTAGATGTCCTCCTCGCTGGGAAGGTAACCGCGCGTGCGCAGGAAGCCGTAGCCCTCGGGAAGGATGTCCAGGATCCCCGTGCGGATGAAAAGCCCTTCCTCCTCCACGCGGCGGTTGAGGATGCTCTCGATGAGCTCCTGTTTGCGCATACCGGTGATGCCGGTCAGTCCCATCTCGCGCGCCATGCCCTGCAGGTCCACCAGGAGCATGGATTCCAGCTTGGCCCTGTCCATTGTCTGTTCCAAGTTCTCACCTCCTTTCCATTAATTTCCTATAAAAACCTCTTGCCGTGTTGCTGACGTGTTCTTGCCCGGGCCTTGCCCTTGCCCTGGCCGTTCCCTTCACAGGTCCTTGATCTTCTCATAATCCTCCAGGAACCTCTTGATGCCGATGTCCGTCAGGGGATGCTTCACCATCGCCACCATCACCTCGTAAGGGATGGTGGCTATGTGCGCGCCGGCCCGCGCCGCCTGCACCACGTGCATGGGATGACGCAGGCTGGCCGCGATGACCTCGGTGGCCAGTCCATAGGTGTCGAAGATGTCCACTATCTCCTCCACCACCGCCATGCCGTTGTTGCCGATGTCGTCGAGGCGGCCCACGAAGGGGCTGACGAAGGTGGCCCCCGCCGCCGCCGCCAGCAGCGCCTGGTTGGCGGAAAATACCAGGGTGACGTTGGTCTTGATCCCTTCCCGCGCCAGGCGGCTGACCGCGGCCAGGCCCTGCGGGGTCATGGGTATCTTCACGTTGATGTTCTCGGCGATGGCCGCCAGCTCCCGCGCCTCGCGCACCATCCCCTCCGTGTCCATGCTCAAGGCCTCGGCGCTGACCGGGCCGCGCACGACCTCCGCGATCTCCCGCAGGCACTCCCGCATGCCGCGCCCCTCCTTGGAGACCAGCGAGGGGTTGGTGGTCACGCCGGAAAGCACTCCCCACCCGTTTATCTCCTTTATGTGCTCCACGTTTGCGGTGTCCAGGAAAAGCTTCATCGCAAACCTCCGCTCGAATCGCCTTCCGTCGTCCCTGCATGCCGCGCCACCGCACGCGCGACAGTCCTTCGGGCATCCTCCTCCGTATCAGCCGGCCCGGTCGTGCCGCTCATATGAACAGCGCCGCCTCTTCCGGCAACTTCTCCTTGCGGGCCATCTCGTAGGCGGTGTTGATGATGTAATCGACTACATCGGACACGGTGGAGTCCAGGTCCACGCACTCCACCGCCCTGACCCCGGTCACCTCGGCCATGTGCACGATATAATCCTGTATCTTGCGTATGTTGTCGAAATGCTTCACGTACCTCTGGAAAGGCCTGGTGCCCTGCGTCTCCACCTCCCGGATGTAGAAGTGGCTGCGGTGCAGTTTCTCGTCCGTCACCTTGACGACCAGGGGGACGATGAACGCGTCTGGGAACTGCTCGGCCGTTATGAAGCCGGGCACGATGTGCGCTCCCTCGATGATGATATGGGTGCCCTCGTTGAGGGCCCTCTTGATGATCGCCCGCACTCCCACCAGCACGGAGAGGCTCTGCTCCCGGAACCCGGCCACCACCGGGTCCACGTGCGGCGGCAGGGGGTGGATAAGGGCGGACTCCGCGTCGAAGGAGGAGGTGTGGATGGTGGGCATGAGCTCGTGCGAGAAGAAAGCACGCATGACCTCGCGGATGGCATCGGTAGACACGATGCGCACGATGCTCAATCGGTTGGCGAGCATGGTGGCGATGGTCGACTTTCCCACGCCGGTGGTGCCGCCCATGAGCACCACCAGGGGCTTGTTCAGGCTGCTGAAACTCACGTAGCGGCGGTAGTTGTCCGCGTACTTCTCGCCGATCTTTTCCAGGAGCACGTGGTAGATTATGCGGCGCAGCTCCTTCGCCTGTATCTCCAGCCTCCCCTCTCCCACCAGGTATTCCTCGATACCGGAGGCCACGTAATACGCGGGTCCCGGCGGCAGGCCGGAAGCCATGATGGCGTTGGCCGTCAGGCCCTTGGAGAAGGGCACGCGGTGATATTCCTCGTCGAGGATGGTTATCCTCTTGTTCTTGTTGTCGCTCTTCTTCTCGCCTTCGCTTCTCATGATCTCTCCGTGGCCTTCTCCCACATGGTGCGGAAGAAGCCTTCCAGCTCCCCCGCGCCGCCCGAGGGCACCGGCAGGTTATGGAAGTAGACTATCTCCTTCCCCCTCTCCCGAGCGTACCTCGCCGCCACCTCGACCGCCGCAGCCTTGAGCTCCGTGAGGATGACCTCCGCTTCCCCCGCTCCCTCCAGGTCCCGCAGCAGCGCTTTCCTCTCCGCCAGCCTCGAGCTCATCCCCACCACCCGGCACCCCGTTTCCTCCTCCAGGTGCCTGCGCGCTAGGCCCGTGACCGCCTCCGGCGCGGTCATGGCAAGAAACACTTTCCTGCCGCTGATGGGTTGCAAGGGATGAGGCCTGAAAACCGTTTCTATGGTTATTATATCGCCTTTTATCCGTTTTATCCTATCGCGCAGCTCCTTTATCCTGCGGGGAGAAGCGAAAGGTTCTTCGCACATTGTAATGACAACCCCGTCCGAAATCAAGAGCCGGTAGGGGCCCAGGTAACCCAGGGCTTCCTCCATGTCCTGCGCCGCGCTGACGACGCAGACGGTCACCCGTGCGGCCACGGGGGGGATGCTCGACCCGCTGCCCTCCACGATGACCGCGTCCGCGGGAAGGGTTTCCGCCAGGCGGGCGGCCTGCGCGCAGTTGGTCACATACGGTTGCCCCGCCATCCCCCCGCCGCAGCGGCGGGAACCGACGGTGACCACGCCGGATATCAGCGCGTCCTCGTAATGGTCGGAAGCGGCGTGCAGCCCCTTGTCCAGCTCGCCGAGGAGGAAATCCCCGTCGATCCCCTCCCGCACCAGGTACGGTTCCGGCGGCCCTCCTCTTCCCATGGCCACCACCACCGGGCGCAGCCCCGCGCGGTGCAGGAAACGCGCCATCTCCGCCGAGACGGCCGTCTTGCCGCACCTCTTGCCGGTCCCGATGACGGCGCAAGACGGCTTGCTCAGAACCTCCTCCCGCACGGGCGGCCGGAACTCGAAGTCGCCTCCCCGGTAGCATGCCCCCTCGGCCAGCGCCACCGCGGCGAGCTCCATCCTCAGCCGCGGACCGAGCACGGGCAGGTCGCTGAGGTCCACCACCACCCGCGGCCTCAACCTGCGCAGGAATTCTCCCAGGTCGCGCGCGGGGTCCTCCGCGACGAACAGCTCGTAACGCGGCGAAGAGAGTTCCCCCACGTCGACGATCTTCTCCGTGCCGCCCAGGAAAAAAAGCCCCACCGGCACCAGGCCCTCCCTTTCCGAGAGGGTGCGCAGCGCGGCGAGCACCGTGGCCGGATGGTGTTCGCCGTCCACCAGGAAAACCGCTTTCAGGCCGTCAGCCACCGTTAATCACATCCCGTTCCGTGTCCTCGCCGGGAGAGCAGGCGGAAGCGATCAGATGTCGGTCCCGATTATCTCGCGGACTATCCCGGAAAGCTCTTTCTGGGTATCGGAGACCCCGGCGCCGAATTGCGCGATGATGTCCCGCCCCCCGAAGGGATACTTCCGGAAAACCTTGACCGTATCCTCGCGGATCTCGATGACGTTGTAGCACGGCTTGGTGTGGCCGCGCAAGCGCAGCGTGGAAATGGTCCCCGCGTTCACGATATAGAGGTCCTCCAGCCTCCACACGTAGGGCACGTGCTTGTGGCCTGTGAGCACCAGGTCCACCCCGGAATAGACGAGCAGCTCCAGGATGTCGCCGGCGTCGTACACGATGTTCCTCTCCCTGCCGGTGCCGGGAACCGGCAGCAAGTGGTGGTGGAGGGCGAAGATCTTGAAGGCATCCGCTGACTGGTAACTATTGACAATCCAGCCGTATTTTTCCCTGCCTATCTTCCCGTCGTCGAGGTCCGGTTCGCTGGAATCCACGCCCAGGATGAAAACACCCTGGTACTCGAGGGAGCGGAAGAGGGGGCCGAAGAGCTCCTGGAAGTGGAGGTAACCAACGTTGCGGGAATCGTGGTTGCCGGGGACGATGACGATGTGCTCGCATTCCAGGCTGTCCAGGTAGGACCTGGCGGTCAGGTATTCCTGTCGGAAACCCTCGTTGGTAAGGTCGCCGGTCACCACCACTATGTCCGGCTTCAGCTCGTTCAGCTCGAGTATGGTCCGGTTCATGAGGTTGGCCACGAAATGGTAGGAGCCGATGTGAAAATCGGATATGTGGGCCACCACCAGCGGTGATTTCTTTACCGGGTAGATCCTGGATGACAATTCCAACACGCTCCCTGCCGGATACGGGCGCACAACCGCGCAATATCCGCTTCGGAAAAAGGGGGCCTTTCCTTTAACCGCCCATAACCTATTTATAGCACACGACGCGGCCCGACGCGCGCTTAGTCCCTCACCGCCCGCCCGCCTCCCGCCCCGCCAGTATATCCAGCAACTTCCATGCCGGTACGTCCCGGAACCTCCCCTCCGCGGCGGCCCTCTCGCTGAAAGCCTTCACCGCGTCCGGCTCCAGGCCCGGGACGTAAACCGCGAAGGGGACGGGGCCGTGCACGTGCGTGCGCGCCTCGAGGGGCGTGAGGTGGTCCGGCGCTAGAAGGACGCACAGGTTCTCCCGCAACTGCACGGTGGCGTCGAGAACGGCGCCCACGACATGCCGGTCGAAGCGCTCCAGGGCCTCCACCTTGGCCTCCCAGTCGCCCTCGTGGCCGGCCTCGTCCGGTGCCTCCACGTGCACGAACACCAGGTCCACGCGATGCAGGGCGGCCACGGCATAACGGCCCTTGGCCTCGTAATCGGTATCGTGATAACCGGTGGCGCCGGGGACCTCCACCACGTCCATGCCGGCCAGTATTCCCAGGCCCTTGACCAGGTCGACGGCGGTGATCACCGCGCCGTCGATGCCGTACCTTTCCCGCAGGGTGGGAAGCCGCGGGGCCTTTCCCTGCCCCCAGGGCCATACCATGTTCGCCGGCCTCAGGCCCCTTTCCTCCCGCGAGCGGTTGACCTCGTGGTCGCGCAGCAGGCGCTGCGAGATGCGCATCAGCGCCCGCAACCTCTCCTCCCCCGGACCCTCGGGTATCACCTCCGCGATCTCCCGCCCCACCACGTCGTGGGGTGGGAAGCAGCGCGCCTCCAGGTAATGGAGGCCCCGCAACACCAGGAGGTGGCGGTAGCCGACGCCGGGGTGAAAGCGGGTGTAGTGGTCGCCCAACCTCTCCTGGAGGAAGAGGATGATGCGGGCCGCCTCCTCGCTGGAGATATGGCCCGCGCTGTAATCCTCCAGGCGCCCCTCGCGGGCAGTGACCAGGTTGCAGCGGAAGGCCACCTCATCCGGGGAGAGCGCTACCCCCATGCTGGCCGCCTCCAGGGGGCCGCGGCCCGTGTAATAGCGGTGAGGGTCGTAGCCGAGCAGGGAAAAGGTGGCGACGTCGCTTCCCGCCGGCATGTCAGCGGGCACGGTGATCGCCGTTCCGCAGATCCCGTTCTCCGCCAGGAAATCCATGTTGGGGGTGCGGGCGACCTCCAGGGGCGTCATGCCGCCCCGTTCTTTCACCGGGCGGTCTGCGGCCCCGTCCGGCACCAGGATGGTGTACTTCAATCCCCCTCCTCCATGAATATCCTTATCTAACGGAACCCGAGCGCCTCGAGGACCGCGTCCATCTGCGGCGGCACGGGCGCCGGCTCCTGCACGCAACTCACCGCCAGGTCGGGGTCCTTCAGTCCGTGGCCGGTGAGCACGCACACCACCAGGGAGCCCGCCGGCAGTTCCCCGCGCCGGAAGGACTTGTAGAGCCCAGCCACGGAAGCGGCGGACGCCGGCTCCACGAAAACGCCCTCTCTCTCGGCCAGCAGGCGGTAGGCCTCCAGTATCTCGCCGTCGGAAACCATGTCTATGGCGCCCCCCGACTCCTCCGCCGCCGCCACCGCCTGCTTCCAGCTCGCGGGGTTGCCGATGCGGATGGCGGTGGCCAGGGTCTCCGGCTTCTCCACAACGTGCCCGCGCACGATGGGCGCCGCGCCCTCGGCCTGCCAGCCCATCATGCGCGGCAGGGCCTCTATCCTTCCCGCCTCGCGGTATTCCCGGTAGCCCTTCCAGTAGGCGGTTATGTTGCCCGCGTTGCCAACTGGGATAAAATGGTAATCGGGAGCGCGTTCCAGCACATCGCAGATCTCGAACGCCCCCGTTTTCTGCCCCTCGATGCGGTGGGGGTTGAGGGAGTTCACCAGGACCACCGGGTGATCCTCCGCGATGCGGCGCACCAGCTGCAAGGCCTGGTCGAAATTGCCGTCCAGGGCGATCACCCTGGCCCCGTGGATGAGCGCCTGCGCCAGCTTGCCCAGCGCGATGGCCTGGCGGGGGATGATCACCGCGCACTCCATCCCGGCCCGTGCCGCGTACGCAGCCGCGGAGGCGCTCGTGTTCCCGGTGGAGGCGCAGATGACCATGCGGGCCCCCTCCTCCAGCGCCTTGGAAACGGCCACGGTCATGCCGCGGTCCTTGAAAGACCCGGTGGGGTTCAGGCCCTCGTACTTGAGAAAGACCCTGGCGTTCAGCTGCCGGCCGATGTAGCGCGCCTCCACCAGCGGCGTGCCGCCCTCCAGCAGGGTCACCACGGGCGTGCCGGCGCTTACGGGCAGGAACTCCCGGTAGGCCTCTATCACGCCACGCCAGTCGCCTCGCAACACGTCACCTCCAGGATACGAACATGCTCTATCCCGCTCCCTTCCGCAGCCCGTGCCGCCGCCGTTGAGGGTACCGGGGAAGCGGCCTCAACGCTTCCCGGCCCCCCGCCGACCTGCGGGGCCGACCGTCCCCCGCGCCCGGCTCCCGGACCCCGGAGCGGGGCAAGGCCCGGCTCTCAATCCTCCTCGGGGTCCTCCACCCTGATGAGGCTGACGATGCGGTTCACCTCTTCCAGCTCCTGCAGACCCCGCACCGTGGCCTGCAGGTTCTCCTCCTTCACGGTATGCGTTATCAGCACTATGCGCGCTTCCCCGCCCGTGCCGTGCTGGATCACCGACTTTATGCTCACCCCGTTGCTCCCGAACACGCCGGCGATCTTCGCCAGCACGCCCGGCCGGTCGGGCACGTCGAAGATCATGAAGTAGCGGGAGAAGACGTCCCTGATGTTCTTTACCGGTTTCTGGTAGAAACAGGTGCACCCCACCAGCCTCCCTCCCCCGAGGATGTTGCGGGCGATGGCGATGACATCCCCCACCACCGCGCTCGCCGCGGGCAGAGATCCCGCCCCCTTGCCGTAGAACATCAATTCGCCCACCGCGTCCCCGGATACGAAGATGGCGTTGTTCTCGTCTCGCACCGATGCCAAGGGGTGCCGCGAGGGGATCATGGTGGGGTGCACGCGCACGCTTATCCCGTCCTCCTCGTCCTTGGCTACGGCCAGGAGCTTGATGACGTAGCCGAGTTCGCGGGCGAAGGTGATGTCCGCGGGCGTCACGCCGGTTATGCCCTCCGCGTAGACGTCGTCCAGGGTCACGCGCGAGTTGAAGGCCATGGAGGCCAGGATGGCCAGCTTGGCCGCCGCGTCCTTCCCCTCCACGTCATAGGCGGGATCGGCTTCCGCGTAGCCCAGTTGCTGCGCCTTGGCCAGGGCCTCCTCGAAGCGCAGCCCCTCCTCGCTCATGCGGGTGAGGATGTAGTTGGTGGTGCCGTTGACGATGCCCAGCACCTGGTCGATGGCGTTCCCGGCCAGGCACTGCTTGAGGGGCATGAGGATGGGTATGCCGCCCCCCACCGCCGCCTCGTACGCGAGGTCGACTCCATGCGCCTCGGCGGCCTGCAGCAGCTCCCCCCCGTGTGTGCTCATGAGCTCCTTGTTGGCGCACACCACGTGCTTGCCCCGCGAGAGGGCCTCGAGGATGAAGGTGCGCGCCGGCTCGATGCCCCCCATCACCTCCACCAGGATGTCCACCTCCGGGTCGCAGATGACCTCCATGGCGTCGGTGGTGAGCGCCTCCTCCGGCAACTCCACGTAGCGCGGATCGGCGAAGTCCCGCACCGCGACGCGCTTGACGCGAATATCGCAGCCCACGCGGCGTGAGATGAGGTCGGCGTTCTCCCTTAGGATGCGCACCACCCCGGAACCCACCGTCCCGCATCCTATCTGTCCCACGTGCACTACCCGTCTTTTCTCCGCCATGTATCCTCCCGCGCGGCTCGCCCTGCAGTGCAGGCTCCGTCGTTCAAGGAGTATTCTACAGGACCGAAAAGGTCCCTGCACCAGGAGGAAGCAAACCCTCCCGCGGCGCTCTTCAAGGACGGGGGGGCGCGTATCGCTCCCCTGCCTGCGGGCGCCGATCGCAGAAGCGTCTTCCGACGCGCTCACCGTTCCGGCAGGCACGCGGGTCCCGCCTTTCCGTTGCGGGCGCGGGGGAAAGTAATATAATCCTCTTATGAAACTCAAGGGACCGGTGCTGCAGGTGGCCCTGGATTTCGTGGACCTGGAGAGGGCCGTCAAGGTCGCGGAGGAGGCGGTCGCGGGCGGCGCGGACTGGCTGGAGGCCGGCACCCCCCTCATCAAGAGCGAGGGGCTGAACGCGGTGCGTGCCCTGCGTGAACGTTTCCCCCACCACGTGATCATCGCCGACATGAAGACCATGGACGCCGGCCGCGCGGAAGTGGAAGCGGCGGCGAAGGCCGGCGCCAACATCATCGACGTCCTGGGGGCGGCATCAGACGCCACGGTGCGGGAATGCGTGGAAGCCGCCAACAACTACGGCGCCGAGATCGTGGTGGACCTCATCGAGGTGGGTGACCCGGTGGAGCGGGCGAGGGCCGCGGAGGCGGCGGGAGCGCACTACATCGCCGTACACACCGCCATCGACATGCAGATGCGCGGCCTGGACCCCTTCGAGAAGCTGAGGCTGGTGGCCAACTCGGTGAGCGTCCCGGTGGCGGTCGCGGGGGGCATCAACTCGGAGACGGCCGCCAGGGCGGTGGAGAGCGGGGCGGACATCGTCATCGTTGGGGGCGCCATCATCAAGAGCAGGGACGCCAGGGCCGCCACCGAGGAGATCAAGCGCGCCATGCTCACCGGACAGGCGGTGAAGACCGAGCTGTACAAGCGCGTCAGCCTGGAGAACGTGCGCGAGATACTCATGAAGGTCTCCACTCCCAACATCTCCGACGCCATGCACCGCTCCGGGGAGCTGGAGGGCATCCTCCCCATCAGCCCCGGGATGAAGATGGCGGGGCCCGCGGTCACCGTGCGCACCTATCCCGGTGACTGGGCCAAGCCTGTGGAGGCCATAGACGTCGCCGAGGAGGGCGACGTCATCGTGATCGACGCCGGCGGGGCGGGACCCGCCCTGTGGGGGGAGCTGGCCACCCACAGCGCCATCCAGAAGAAGTTGGCCGGGGTGGTCATCGACGGCGCCATCCGTGACACGGTGGAGATACGCAGCCTGAACTTCCCCTCCTTCGCCCGCCTCATCACCCCTACCGCCGGCGAGCCGAAGGGCTTCGGGGAGATAAACGTGCCGGTCAAGGTGGGAGGGAGAAGGGTTTTCCCGGGAGACTGGCTGGTAGGGGACGACGACGGCGTGGTGGTCATCCCCCGCGACAAGGTGGTGGAGATGGCCAACCGCGCCATGGACGTCCTGGAGAAGGAGAACAGGTTGCGGGGAGAGATCCAGGCCGGGTCGACCCTTTCCCAGGTCGCCTACCTCGAGAAGTGGGAAAAGCGCAAGTGACCTTCAACCCGGCGCACGCCAGACGGGAGTATCCGATAAACAAAGGACCCGCGAATAAACGTCGCCTCGTCTGGCCTGTTGCGTTCTATCCAAGAGGACAGCTCCGGCAGGATCGCCCCGGCGGCGACTCCTCGCAACGAACCTTTCCGCCAAGCATGGAAGGCCGGCTCCTCTCCCCGCGACGTTCCCGGCGAGTCAGCCTCCGTTGCGCGCCTCGCGGGGGCGGCACAGCACACTCCAGGTGCAAGCCTTATCGATAAAAGGGGCACTCAGCTTATTACTTGCTCCCGATCTTGCCGATGGTGATCGTGACCTTGCCGGCCTCTTCCTCTACGGTCACCGTGGTGAAGTTCTCCTCCATGTCGCCGATCATCCAGCCGGCGCTCTTCGTCCCGCCCTCGCTGGTGGTGTACATGGGCTCCCCCAGTTTGCCCGAGTACCAGCCCACGACCTCATCGAAGTCGTCTTTCGTCGTCCACTGGCCGCCCGCGTAGACGGAGGCCTGGCCCCCGCTCGTCGCGCTCGCCGTCCCACCGCTCCCGGGCACGTAATCGGCATCGGGGTAGACGGGTACTCCGAGGTCCTTTTCGGTGGGCTCTTTCTCGCCGCTCTCGTAGGTCGTCCTGCCCTCCTCGCTCTCTATGGTCACCTTGCCTCCGTCCTCTTCGACCTGCACCTCTTCCCCGCCCGGTAGCTTGACGCTGGTCTCCTTCTTGCCGCAGCCCGTCACGGCGACCAGGGCCACGCAGAGCCCGAGGATCATAGACAGCACCAGTAGCTTCTTCATCGTCGCTCCTTCCTTCCGCCTTTCTCCATCTCTTACGCCCCCGGGCTTTCCGTCCCAAGCCGCGATCCCGGGATATCCGTCACCTCTCCAGTTTCACACCTGCGAAGGGATTTGTCCATCAACTGTCCTGGTTCACTACATGGTGAACACATCATCCCTATCCTTGCTCTCCTCCATCCACGCCTTCAGGAACTCCATGGGGGTGAGATAACCCAGGCTCTGGTGTGGTCTCACGTAATTGTACACGTAATTCCATCTGCAAAGGATCTCGTTGAGC